>NZ_KB291526.1:0-24205 GCF_000318315.2 Capnocytophaga sp. oral taxon 324 str. F0483
CGAAGAAAAGAAGGTGCGAGTCGCACGGGCAGATGAACAATGAATGAAGATAAGGTAAAAGAAACCTCTCCCTATTCACATACTGAGCTGGAGCAAACTTCCTCTCTGAGGAATGTAGCAACGCAAAGAATATTGTGAGATGAAAATGATTAAAAATTTAGGGTGAAGAAAAAAGTAAAATTAATGCTTTTAAAATATAAGAATTAGCATAAAGTTTTGCTATATAAAAAAAATGTACTACTTTTGCAAACTGAAAAATTTGGATTAATATTTTTTAAAAAATGAATATAAACAGAGAGCAAGTAGATGCTTTGAATGCTGTCATTAAGATAGCTATTGAAAAAAACGACTACGCCGATAAAGTAGAGAAAGTACTAAACGATTACAGAAAAACTGCTTCTATTCCTGGATTTAGAAAGGGTCACGTACCTGCTGGTATGATTAAAAGACAGTATGGAAAAGCTGTGAAGTTTGACGAAATCAACCGAGTGTTACAAGACTCGTTGTACAAATACATAGGCGATGAAAAACTCAATATTTTAGGTAACCCACTCCCCAAAGAGAAAAAAGACATCGACTTAGATGCCGATGACTTTACTTTTGAGTTTGAAATAGGCTTAGCTCCTGCTATCGAAGTAAACTTGCAACCTAAAAAAGGAATCGTTCGCTACGAAATTACCGTTACTGATGACCAAATCGACAAACAAATAGAACGCATTCAGAAACAATTTGGTAAACTCGTTGCCAAAGGCGAAGTTATAGATGATGACAGTCTTGAAGTAACTGGTACTTTCTTTAACGAGGAAAAAGGTATTGACTCTCAAGCTACTTTCACCTTAGAAGAACTCAGCAATGCTGTTCGCAAAGAGTTTGTAGGCAAAAAGATAGGTGACCAATTCCAATTGCAAACCAAAGGATTATTCAAAGATGCACACAGCTTAATGCACTACCTAAAAGTATCGCACGACGAAGCTCATCACTTAGATGTAGAAGTTACTTTTACGCTGGAAGAAGTGAATGAACGCGAAAAAGCTGCTTTAAACCAAGAATTGTTTAATAAACTCTTCCCTGATGGTTCTGTTACCACCGAAGAGCAATTGCGCAACAAGATAAGAGAAGGTGCTCAACAACAATACAATGAGCAAGCCGACCAGCATTTCTTAAACACCGTTACCGATTATTTGGTAGACAATACTCAGTTTGACCTCCCTGTTGCTTTCCTTAAAAAATGGTTGCGCACCGCTGGTGAAAAAGAACTTACTGAGCAAGAAGCGGAAAAAGAATACGAGCATTCAGAAAAAGGATTGCGTTATCAGCTTATCGAAGGCAAGGTAATGGAAGATAATAACTTGCACCCTAAATTTGAAGAGTTAAAAGACTTTGCGCGCACTTATATCAAAGCACAGTTATCTCAATACGGTATGCCTACCGATGACGATAGTTATGTAGACGGCATTGTAGACCGTGTATTACAAAACCGAGAAGAAGTACAACGCATTCAACAACAATTGGTATTTAAGAAACTCATTGAGTTTTACAAAGAAAATGTAAATACTGATGTAAAGAAAGTTACTTTCGATGAATTTGTAAAGTTAGCTTTCCCTGAATAGAACTTCACAAAAAACATAAAAAACCAGTCCAAAATTGCTAATGATAAATACCATTTCTGTATCTTACTTTGGCAATTTTGGACTACCCTTTTTAGGTAAAAGGTAAGAGATAAAAGGTAAAAACAGCTACACTTTGACAAAGTTTGATATTTTGTAGAAGTCTGTTAATCATTATCTAACCATACTTCCTAAAAAGATAACCTTTAATTATTAACAATTAATCATTAAAAAAGTGAATTTATCAGACGAATTTAGAAAATATGCTACTAAACAGCACGGTGTAAATAGTTTTTACTACGATAAGATTATCGGCAGTATGACCCCTTACATTATGGAGGAACGCCAGCTGAATGTAGCCCAAATGGACGTATTTTCGCGCTTGATGATGGATAGAATCATCTTCTTAGGCACCGATGTAAACGACCAAGTAGCGAATATTGTTACTGCGCAATTGCTTTTCTTGGAAAGTGTAGATAGTGCTAAAGATATTCAAATCTATATCAATTCGCCAGGGGGTAGCGTGTATGCCGGCTTAGGCATTTACGATACGATGCAGTTTATAAAACCTGATGTGGCTACTATCTGTACCGGTATTGCTGCTTCGATGGCTGCCGTATTGCTATGTGCTGGAACTGAGGGCAAACGCTCGGCATTGCCACACTCTCGTGTAATGATTCACCAACCTTCGGGAGGTGCACAAGGGGTAGCCAGCGATATGGAAATAAATCTAAAAGAAATGTTGAAACTCAAAAACGAACTCTACGAAATCATTGCCAAGCACTCTAAGCAACCTTTTGCAAAAGTGTATAAAGACTCAGAACGCGACTACTGGATGATAGCACGCGAAGCTAAAGAATATGGTATGATAGACGAAGTGTTAGAAAGAAAATAATGGCTAAAAAAGAAGTAGAATATTGTTCATTCTGCGGTCGTGCAGAACCCGAAACCGAGATGCTAATTCGCGGTATGGCTGGTAATATATGCAACTATTGCGTTGAACAAGCTAATATCATTATAGAAGAGGCATTCGGTACTAAAGCTCAAAAAGGGAAGCCTGTAGTATCGGGTGATATGACCTTAAAAACCCCACAAGAGATTAAAAAATTCCTCGACCAGTATGTAATAGGTCAGGACTTTACTAAAAAAATACTCTCAGTGGCGGTATACAATCACTACAAGCGTTTGCAACAACCCGATGCCGACGATGAAGTGGAAATACAAAAGAGTAACGTGATAATGGTAGGCGAAACGGGTACAGGTAAAACCTTAGTAGCACGCACCATTGCTAAGATGCTAAATGTGCCTATTGCCATTGTAGACGCTACAGTACTCACTGAGGCAGGCTATGTAGGTGAAGATGTAGAGAGTATTCTCTCACGCCTGTTGCAAGCTGCTGACTACGATGTGGAAAAAGCTGAAAGAGGCATCGTGTTCATAGACGAAATCGACAAGATTGCTCGCAAGAGCGACAATCCCTCTATCACTCGTGACGTATCGGGCGAAGGGGTACAACAAGCACTGCTAAAACTCCTCGAAGGCTCTGTGGTGAACGTACCTCCCAAGGGCGGACGCAAGCACCCCGATCAGAAGTATATAGAAGTAAACACCGAACACATCTTGTTTATTGCCGGAGGAGCTTTCGACGGCATTGAGCGTGTTATTTCTAAACGCCTGAATATGCAAGCGGTGGGTTACAATTCATCTAAAAATACACAAGTAGATAGGAAAAACTTGGTGCAATACATCATACCAAAAGACCTAAAAGACTTCGGTTTGATACCCGAGATTATAGGTCGTTTGCCGGTGCTTACCTATATGAATCCATTAGATAAACACACTTTGCGTATGATTCTTACCGAACCTAAGAATGCTATCATCAAACAGTATAAAAAACTCTTTGAGATGGATGGCATTAAATTTGATATAACAGAAGAAGCACTCGACTTTATCGTTGAGAAAGCCTTAGAGTATAAACTCGGCGCACGTGGTTTGCGTTCGCTATGCGAGAACATACTCACTGATGCGATGTTTGAGCTTCCTAATTCAGGCGTAAAAGAACTGACAGTAACCAAAGAATACGCTGAGGAAAAACTCAACAAATCGGCTTTGCAAATAGCTTCTTAAATTACAAAAGCAGGTGCGAGCTTGTAGCTCGTGCCTTACCTTTTAATTGTTAATTAATTGAATATGGATACAACACAAATCATTCGCAATAGCCTCCTAAAAGCTGTTTCTTACGAGACCTATCGCAACCTGATAGACAAGTATGCAACAGAAGGAAAATCGAGCGGAGAAGAACAAACCGAAGAACGCATATATTACACTGCTTTAAACCAAAAACGCTACAAACGCTTAGATAAGACCATAGAAATACCTGAAGATAAGGCTCAATTCTTTGCAAACTACCCTAAGAGTGTTTGTTTATTAGTGATTACCGAAAGTTGGTGTGCTGATGCGGCTCAAATTGTACCCGTAGTACATAAAATAGCGACCCTCAACCCTAAAATCACTATGAAACTTGT
This sequence comes from Capnocytophaga sp. oral taxon 324 str. F0483, assembly GCF_000318315.2. Lineage (NCBI taxonomy): Bacteria > Pseudomonadati > Bacteroidota > Flavobacteriia > Flavobacteriales > Flavobacteriaceae > Capnocytophaga > Capnocytophaga sp. oral taxon 324. Next base: position 4,133 of record NZ_KB291526.1, read on the forward strand.
TTTTAGAGATGAGAATGAAGAGCTGATGAATCTTTTTCTTACCAATGGAGGTAAAGCCATTCCTGTAGTAGTGTTTTTAGACTTAGAAGATAAGGTATTAGCACATTGGGGCTCTCGTCCGTCAGTAGCTACTAAAATGGTAGAAGAAGAGAAAACTAAGAATGGTAAACTCACCCCTGAATTCAAAGAAGAACTACAAAAATGGTACAACCAGGACAAAGGAGCCACCATTGTAGACGATTTTATGAAGATAATGAAAACATTGTAACCTCAATTATTAATTTAAAATATAAGTTATATGAAAAAACTAATAATAATGATGGCACTTAGTGCCTTTTCTGCTGTATCAATTAAAGCACAAGATGCAACAACAACTTCATTTAGTTCACAGAAAACTGCTTCAACTACTGTGGAAGTACAACCTGAAGAACCAAAGCCTACCAGCCTACCCGAACAGTTCCAACGTATGATAGACAGAGCAGGGTCTTGGCAAAACTACAAAATGTTTGACAAAGTTAAGCTTGCCAGCTTTCAACGCAGTATGGCAGACAGCGTGAATAATATAAAATCACGTCTTGCTGCTGAAAAGGAAACAGTAAAAACTCACGAAGAAACTATTAAGACACTAAATGATAATATAGCCTCTTTACAAACTACCTTAGACCAGACCCGCAATGAGAAAGATAGTATGAATCTGTTTGGAGCTTTACTATCCAAAGGCTTATACAATACCATTATGTGGGGAATTATTATTGCTTTAGGAGTTCTATTAGTGCTGTATATTTACAAATACTCTAACGGAAATATCGTTACAAGAAAGTCTCTTCATCAATTATCAGAATTACAAGAGGAATACGAGAGCTATCGCAAAGCAGCTATTGAACGCGAACAGAAAGTGCGTCGCCAGTTGCAAGACGAAATAAACAAACATCGTTAGACTGATGCGTATTGATATTATATCGGTTGTTCCTGAACTAATGGAGAGTCCTTTTGGCTACTCTATTATAAAGCGTGCAATTGATAAACAATTAGTAGAAGTACATTTCCACAACCTGCACGACTATGCCAATAATGCCTACCGCCAAGTAGATGACTATCAGTTTGGTGGAGGAGCAGGTATGGTGCTAATGATAGAGCCTATCGATAAGTGTATTTCAGCACTCAAAGCTGAAAGAGATTATGACGAGGTGATATTCCTCACCCCTGATGGTGATACACTGCAACAAAAGATGGCTAACCAACTGTCGTTGGCTAAGAATCTTATCATCTTGTGTGGACACTTTAAAGGGGTAGACCAACGCGTACGCGACCACTTTATCACCAAAGAAATATCCATAGGTGACTATGTGCTTTCAGGTGGAGAATTAGGAGCTGCTGTACTCTGCGATGCAATTATTCGCCTTATCCCTGGTGTCCTCTCCGATGAAACTTCAGCCCTTACCGATTCGTTTCAAGACAACTTGTTGGCTCCACCAGTCTATACACGTCCTGCTAACTACAAGGGGTGGGAAGTACCCGAAATCCTTACCAGTGGCAATACCCCTAAAATAGAACAATGGCGGGAAAATATGGCTTATGAACATACCAAAGCCAAACGACCTGACTTACTGAAATAACAAAAAAATAACTTAAAATAATCCTTATGAATAAAAACTTAGCTTACACTTACGGAGCTTCCAATATCTCTCTTATAGGGGAGACTATCGACCAAAACCTTCGTAAAACAGTAGAAAAATACCCTAATAAAGAGGCTCTTATCTCCGTACATCAAAACTACCGAGTTACTTATACCGAGTTTTATAAGCAAGTGACAACGGTAGCGAAAGGGCTTATCGCCTTAGGTGTGAAACAAGGCGATAGGGTAGGTATTTGGTCGCCTAATTGCTATGAGTGGACGCTCTTGCAGTATGCTACCGCCAAAATAGGAGCGATAATGGTGAATATCAATCCTGCTTATCGTACCAGTGAACTGATTTATGTAATCAATCAATCAGGCATATCATACATCTTTGCTGCCCCTCAGTTTAAAAGTAGTAATTATAAAAAAATGATAAACGATGCGCGTGAGTTTACTGAAACTTTGCGTAAAGAAGTGTATTGGGGAGAGAGCTGGCAACATTTCTTAGCACACGGTGAAAAAGTTACCGACGAGAAACTACTTTCTTTTGAAGAGAAAGTGCAGTTTGATGACCCCGTAAATATACAATATACTTCAGGAACTACGGGCAACCCCAAAGGTGTTACACTTTCTCACCACAATATCCTCAATAACGGTTATTTTATCGGTATCCGAATGAATTATACCGAAAAAGACAGAGTGTGTATTCCTGTACCTTTTTACCATTGTTTCGGAATGGTTATTGGAAATCTCGCTTGTACAGTTCACGGGGCTACAATGGTAATCCCCAACGATAGTTTCGACGCTACTAAAACACTCGAAGCTGTAGAGAAAGAAAAATGTACTTCGCTTTATGGTGTGCCTACGATGTTCATCTCAGAACTGTATGTATTAGACAAACAGCCTTATGATTTATCAAGTCTGCGTACAGGGGTAATGGCAGGAGCTTTGTGTCCTCCTGAAATTATGAAACGCGTGAAAGAGCAAATGAATATGCACGAAATAACTATTTGTTACGGTATGACAGAAACTTCACCCGTCTCTACACAAACTAAAATAGGAGCACCTTTCGAGAAACAAATCTACTCGGTAGGAACTATTCACGACCACTTAGAGATTAAGATTATCAATCCTGAGACCAAAGCTATCGTCAAACGAGGTGAGAACGGTGAGCTATGCACCCGTGGCTATTCAGTAATGTTGAAGTATTGGAACAGTCCGCAAGCTACACAGCAGGTGATAGACGAACAGCGCTGGATGCACTCTGGCGATTTGGCTATGATGGACGAGGATGGCTATATTCATATCTCAGGTCGCATTAAAGATTTGATTATTCGCGGAGGTGAGAATATCTCTCCTAAAGAAATAGAAGACTTCCTCTATACCTATAAAGGAGTAATGGACGCGCAAGTAATTGGTGTCCCTAGCAAAAAATACGGCGAAGAAGTTATGGCTTGGATTAAACCTAAAGAAGGGGTTACCCTCACTGAAGAAGAACTCCACGACTTCTGCAAAGGGCGTATTGCTCATTATAAAGTGCCTCGTTATTGGAAATTTGTAGAAGAGTTCCCGATGACTATCTCGGGTAAAATACGCAAGGTAGAAATGCGTGAAATATCAGCGAGAGAACTTGGGTTAGAGGACGAAGATTAAGGTAAGGGAACTATTTTCCCTGTCTCTTTATTCATAGGCATCTGCGCCTTTACTTCTTTGAGGTAATGGCGCATTTTTTTTGTAAGTTGCTTTGCCTTACGAGGGTACTGCTTAATTAAGTTATGAGCTTCGCTTATATTTTCTTTAATATTGAACAGCTGTTTTTCACCCGTTTTGTGCATATATACTAATTTCCAATCGCCTTGCCTTATAGCACTCGAAGCTCCATAACCATAGCCTTCTACTGTATACCAATTGTTAGGACAATGCCAATAAAAGCAACGGTGCTCCTCTCCTACTCTTTTACCTTTTAAGGTCGCCAAAAAACTTTTCCCATCTACCTTTTGAGGTACTTTATAGTCTCTTATCTTCGCCACTTCCAAAAGCGTCGGAAATACATCCTCTATAATCACAGGTTGCTCCGTGCGCTTATTTGTGGGTAGTTGCCCTTGCCAAGAAGCTATCATAGGAACACGCACACCTCCTTCATAAGCCGAGCCTTTACCTGCTTGTAGCGGATAATTATGTGTATTAGGTTTCCCACCACGACCTACGGCACTCAGCCCTCCGTTGTCCGATAGAAACAAAATAAAAGTATCATTTTCTAACTGATGTGCTTTGAGGTAATCCAACACATCACCCAAACTCTTGTCCATAGCTTCTATCATCGAGGCATAACGTGCTTCAATAGGGTTTAAATGCTGATATTTAGCACTGAAACGCTTATCTTCCTCAATAGGAATATGCACTGCGTAATGTGAGAGATAGAGAAAAAACGGACGGTCTTTAGGTCGGTTATCTAATGTTTCAAGTGCTTCTAACGTAAGTGCTTCGGTTACCGAAATATCTTTCCCCCAATATTTTTCGAGGTCAGGAATCGCAAAAGCCGACGAAGGTTGTCCATCGGTACGATTGCCAAAATTAGTAAGCCCTGAATAGCTTGCAGGTCCTCCTCCCGCGTGCCCTGCAATATTCTTCTCAAATCCTAAATTCAACGGATTAGCCCCTAAGGTTTGAGTTGCCCCAAAGTGTGCTTTTCCTATGCAAATAGTGTAATAGCCAGCTTCTTTTAATAACTGAGGAAGCGCTTTAGCATAATAAGTGTGAGGTACATTAGGTATGGGTGAAATACCATTCACATTCCAATCGGGTGGTGTGAGTACGGCATCTTCCACATCGGTAGGGGTATTGTAGTGCAACGTCCAGTTAGTAACACGGTGGCGTGCCGCATTGCTACCGGTAAGTAAACTCACTCTGCTGGGCGAACAAATTGACGCCGCATAACCTTGCGTAAGCTGCACCCCTCGCGAAGCCAATCGCTCCATATTAGGCGTGTGATAAATATCGTTATTAGGAACACGTTCACTCCAAAAAGGCAAAGAAGTGTCTTCCCATCCCATATCATCTACTATAAAAACTACTATATTAGGGCGTTGTGCTTCAACTGTGAGAAAAAAGAGTGTTGAAGCAAGTAAAAAGAGTGTTCTCATTTTATTTAAAGTTTCAGCAAAAATACAACTTTTCAATTAAAGAAAATTATATATAACTAAAATAATAACTAAATTTCATCTTAGATAGAGTCTAAGTTGATCTTAGATATATTTATTGTTCGTCATTTGTTCGTCATTTGTTCGTCTGCCCGTGCGGCTCGCACCGTCATTTGTTCGTCTTTTGTTCGTCTTTTCATTATCTGCTTGTGCGGCTCGCACTATCTGCCTGTCGTGCTACGACTGACCGTGTAACTCGCACCGTCTATCCTATAAGCTTTGCATAAAAATCTTTATTCTAATTCACTACTAATCACTAACCATTAATCATTAACCATTCATTTGTGCTTTCATATCACACCCTTTTTGTTATCCTCTTTCTATCTCTTCTGCTATTTCTTTAAATATCTTTAACTTATTCTTCTCAGCCAAAAGTCTGAACTTCTGTGCGTATTCCTTAGGAAACTGCTTCCAAAAATCTGTGTCAGAAAGGTTATACAGAAAATAATAAGCATTTCCAGCCTTCATTTTTTCTAATGAGTGATAAACAAGCTCATACTTATTGGGTAAGTTTCGTTTTAAAATAAGGCGGTACAACCATATAGTGTCTTCTGAAAAAGTTTCTGAGAGTGCTTTCAAAAGCCATTCATCTAATGATTTTCCATCTTTTTCTAAGGCATCAAGTATAATAAAAGTATTTAATGCATAATTGTTATGGAGCTTTTTAAGACTACGGAGGAATGAATAAAACACAGGTATCCAACGAGGGTCTATTCTATCTACTCTCACCTCTGAACATTTACGAATTGTATAAGTATAATAACCATTAGTTCCACTAAATGCTTCTAACATACTTCCTGTTGCAAGTGATTTTCCAAGTGTAGTGCTAAATGTTTCAAATAGTTGTTCCTTACTAAAATTATCATTATTAAAAGCTCTCCAAAAAAAGTTTATCCACAAATCATTATAACCACTGTTAAAAGTGAGATATTGCTTATGCTTATCATAGAATGCCACTACCTTATCAGTTTCAAAGCTATTGAGAATACCCACTATTTTCATAGGTATGGGGTCATAAGTGTTCTTAAATAAACTTCTGCGAAGAGTGTTGAATTTCTGAGATTGTAGTAATTCAGATAAGAACTCATATACTTCATTACAATCCTTATTCTCCAAAATATCCAAATCAATAGCAAAGCGTTCAAAAGCATTGGTTACTGTTGCATTGTTATCTGTTTTTTCTATTGAAAGTAGTATGTTAAATTGCTCGTATACCTTTTTAAGAAAAGGTTGATAATATGAAGGTGTTGCTAATAAAGAAATAGCTTCAGCCAGAGCTTTTGCATTTCCTTTTGCTTTATTAGTTTCATAAAGTGCAAGTAACTTATCGATGCTACGTTGTGTCCCCAATATTGCTAATGCCTTATAGGAAGCCTCCCGTACCAACTTATTCTTGTCACCTGTAAGGCTCATAATAAAGTCTTCTGTTTGCGTATCTTTCTTCTCAGCTATTATGCTAATGGCTTCAGCTTGTAGGTTAGGTAAACTCTCACTGAATATCTTATCCGTTAGGCTATCCATCTCGGCATACTTTAACTGGTACAATAATCGCAAACGGCGTACGTTTTCAGTCCTATCCTCTAAACGAAAATCCGATAGCAGGAAAGGGAGCATTGCTTGACCACAAGTGGGAATAATAGTTTGGAGTACATAATCGGCGAGTTCAGTATACTTATCAGCCAAGGCATAGCTCAAATAACCAAAGGTACGAGAATCTTTAAATATACCACGTTCAAAAGCGTCTTTAAGTACTTCTAAACGTCCTGAGTTACTTTGGGTAAGAGCTTGCAATACAGGTTTCAGTTGTAAATACGAATAGGTTGTATTCACATCGGCTATAGATACATTGGGTTCTTGTAGGGCTTTGGTAGCTTCTGCTTGTATAGTAACGCCTTGTGTATAGAGCACCGAATAGAGCAAAGTGGAAACATTTAATAGCTTTTCGGCAGATTGCTGGCTTTCAACTTGTAGCAATGCTTCTACTTCTTGGGCTAATTTATTAAATACCGGAGCCTTTTCTCCCAATTTCTTGAGTATAGGAATGTACTTCTGCAAGCGAGGGTCATTTTTAGCAAACTTACTTCCTGCTATGAACAGGCGGTTAAGTTCTTGTTGTAAATCGTATAAAGGTTTCATATCTAATATGCTAATATAATAAACGGATAATTTTATCAGGGGTAATGAGCGACATTGGTTGAGCAGACAAAAGTCCACTGGCTACATCATTATGCATCATTGCTGTGAGGGTGAGCCCTTCGGCGTTGGAGGGCAAAAAAGCTTTCAAATTGCCCGTTGGGGATACAGCCCCTTCTCCTATATCTTTCAAGGTGATGGCAAAACCATTGGCATCTTCTACAACCAAATCCTCCCCTACTCTATAAGCTTTATGCAGTGCTAAAAGTACTACAGGATGCTTGTCCATCAGTGGATTTTTTATAGTGTTCTTTACACTCTTGATAGTATCAGCAAACTGAGTCGATGCCCATTGCTTAATGGTAGTAAGGTCTGTTTTTTGTAGAGGACGTTCCGTTATACTGTCTGCTTCCCAACGAATACGAGGATTGGTATCGCCAGGGTAAATATATAAGTCTTTCAGTTGTAAAACACCAAACATAGTGTTCTCTTCCTTGATGTACTTTGCTGCCTTGTAAGGACGATAATTCATCGTCTTGAATATCTTGCCTGTAGTTAGGTTAAGCCATAATCCTTCGTCTACATATTCTTTGCGCGCTTCATTGTCATAACTATTAAACGAAAGCTGTACAAGGCTTGCATTTTCCTCATAAAGTCCATATTGCATTAGCTCTACTAACTTCCATACATAGCCTATCTGCTCTTCAATAGCTGAAGATAGTTCAGGTAACCCTTCTGGATCCTCTTTGCGGGCTTTTAGATATTCAGAGGCTTTTTTTAGTAAAGCTGAAAGATAATTTAAGTTATTTACTACCTCTGTATATTCTTCCTCTTCTACTTCTTCAAGTGACAAAAGTAGGTTATTGAAAGCCGTTTGTATACCGCCTATATAGTAGTTGCCCAATTCTTTTATTTGAGTTCTAAGAGTGGTGCGTAATTTAGCATCTATTGAAGAAAGTCCTGTACTGACTATATCGCGCAAAAGTTTCTGAGCTGTATCAATACCTATAAGCTGAGTGTCTACTTTCTTAACAAAAGCCGTTTTATTTACCTTCTTAGGTTTATCAGCTTTCTCTTTGATAGACTCTTTTTCTTGAGTTTTCTTTTCCTGTCTTTTCTCTATCTTTTCACGCTTAGTAGTAATATCTTCTGGCACCTCACCTTCACTAAATTGACTCTTATCTGCCTCAAAGCAATACAATAAACCAATAGCGTGTTTGCAAGGAAACTGACGGCTAGGGCAATTGCAACGAAACACTGGGTTATGGCTATCTATATAGTCAGCTGAGCAATAATAAGGATTTTTACCACTTCCTGCACATTCACCCCATATAAGGTTCTTTTCAGCATTGATTTTTAGATTAGTAAATTTTCCCTTCTTTTGTAAATCTCGCCCTTTTTTAGCTGCTTCGGCATTAGGAGCGAGTTCTTCAATCTTTTGTTGTGTTACTTCTATCATATTGTATTGTGAATTATATGGTTTTATCGGAACATAAACAACTTATTATCCTTTTATGAAAGTGAAAGCTACAAAACGGAACGCAGTCGATGGCAATGTTTAAGTTCAAGACCTCTATACCCACAAAGACAAAGACTATAACAAAGTTTTAATTATGATGTGATAAACATCAGCGGGGGTAACACACATTCCCCTTATTAAAAACTGTTTGGGTATAGAGCGAAATATCAATAAGTGTGTTTGCTATCTAATGAAAAATCCGCTTTGTAGCTTTCTAAATTGGTATGATGTAAATCTGTTATAGGTCAACTATTTTACACCGCACCAAACCCTATTTCTTTAAAAGGTGTTCAATAGTACTTTTATAACTGTTAGGCACTACGATTCTAAAACCTGCAACCATTTCCTTTATTTTCATCAATTCAGATGTTTTTTCTACTACTAGAGCAGTTACCTTTTTCTGACGTTCTTGTTGCAACTTTTGAAGTTCTTGTTCATATTGCAATTGAGCATTATTCTGGAACGTACGAAACTGAGCCTTATAAAAGTTTACTTCACTTTCAACCTCGCGATGCTGAGCTAATAACTGTTCTTGCAGTTCTTGTAGCTCAGCGAGGTCGTACAGAGGTACATTCTTTACTTTAAATACCTGCTCACCTACTTGTTTTAAGGTAATAAGTTCTTTCTTAGTGAGATTTGCTCGTACTTCATCAAAATTATGAATATACTTCCCAATGTGGGCTGCTTTAGCTTCAGCTTCCTTATATCGTACTACTTCTTCAAGTGATAAAGTTTTGAGGTAATCCTCTATGGTAACCTCTCTAAGCCGATTGAGGTGTTCATAGTCAATTGGTTTTACTTCTGCTTCTGCTTCAAGTTGTATATTGGTTAGCTTTTTTGTTAGCACATCTAATCGAGCTTCCTTCTCCTTAATTGCCGTACGCAAATAAGCTGAGATTGCATATAGCGACCCTATTTCAGTGAGCTTACCTCCGATATCTTCTACCTTCTCAAAGTTATCCAAAGGTTCCCCATCAATACTTGAAGTATGAGTTTCAATAGTATTAACAAGGTCTTGAATGGGTTTGAGTCGTTCTTTAATACGCTCACATACGTAGTTAGCCTCTGATGAGGTAAGTCCAGAGGTATTAAAATAAGGATTCTTGGTTTGTAAATAATCTATCATAAACAATTTGCTTTTTATTTATTTTACCAAATAAATTAGTAATTTTTTATCTTCCCTTAATGGGTAGTTTTTCTTTTGAGTACTTTCTCAACTGCTTTCAAGATACCTTCTTTGTCTAAACCGTACTTTTGCATTAGCTGATCGGGAGTTCCACTTTCACCAAAGGTGTCGTTTACAGCCACAAATTCCTGTGGAACAGGATAACGCTGTGTAAGCACACGAGCTATGCTCTCACCTAATCCACCATAGTAATTATGCTCTTCACAAGTTACTACTGCTTTAGTCTTCTTTACTGAAGTAAGAATAAGCTCTTCGTCTAACGGTTTAATAGTGTGGATATCGATAACTTCTGCTGAAATACCTTTTTGCTCTAATTCCTCACAAGCCAAAAGAGCTTCCCATACTAAATGTCCTGTAGCGATAATAGTAACGTCCTTCCCTTCGTTTAGCAAAATACCTTTTCCTATTTCAAAGGTTTGGTCTTCAGGAGTAAAGTTTGCTACCGTAGGACGACCGAAACGCAGGTAAACAGGACCTACATAATCAGCAATGGCAATAGTAGCAGCTTTCGTTTGATTGTAATCACAGGGATTGATAACTACCATATTAGGAAGCATTTTCATCAAACCAATATCTTCTAATATTTGATGGGTAGCTCCATCTTCTCCGAGAGTAAGCCCAGCGTGAGAGGCACAAATTTTTACGTTTTTATTTGAATAAGCTATCGACTGGCGTATTTGGTCATACACACGCCCTGTAGAGAAAGCTGCAAAGGTACCTGTAAAAGGTATTTTACCTCCAATAGCAAGACCAGCAGCAATACCCATCATATTTGCCTCAGCAATACCTATTTGAAAGAAGCGCGTAGGGTTCTCCTCGATAAATTTTTCCATCTTCAATGAGCCAATCAAATCGGCACAAAGAGCAACTACATTAGGGTTCTTACGTCCTAACTCAGCAAGTCCTGCCCCGAAACCACTTCGGGTGTCTTTTTTTCCTGTATCAATATATTTTTTCATCGGTAAATGAGTGTTATTCTTTTTGAGCGACAAAAGTAATACTTTTTATCTTTTTTTCCTAACAAAACTTTCTATTTCTGCATAAACAAAATAAATGAAAAGCAGAAACGCCTCTATAAGCATAAGAAAAAAACTAATTAGTTCTATCACAAGCTATCGTTTTAAATTAAGAGTAAAGATAGTAAACATTCATTACTTACAGTTTTTTTTGTTTATTTATTTCTTCAGTAAAATAATCTTTTGTACTTTTAGCCCCTCATTAAATCTATATCTCGCTTATTATGGATATGAAAACCATTATCATCGACCCTTATTACACCCTGATTGTCGCTACAATAGTGTTGCTCGTAGGGCGACTATTAGTGCATAAAATTAAATTTTTAAGAAACTTCAATATACCCGAACCTGTAGCGGGCGGATTGTTAGCAGCAGTATTTATCTATCTGCTGTATACTGCCACAGGCATTTCCTTAGAGTTCAATAACAGCTTGCAAGATGCTTTTATGCTATTTTTCTTTTCGTCCATAGGTTTGAGTGCCGATTTCTCTCGACTAAAAGCTGGTGGTAGAGGGCTAATTATTTTCCTGGGGGTGGTCGCCCTCTTTATTGTAGTACAGAACTCTGTGGGGGTGGGCTTAGCAAGTGCCTTGGGGCAAAACCCTGTTATGGGACTCATCACGGGCTCTATAACACTTACTGGCGGACACGGAACGGCAGGTGCTTGGGGTAAAATATTAGAAACCGACTACGGTATAAAAGGAGCTACTGACCTGGGAATGGCTTCGGCTACCTTCGGATTGGTACTCGGCGGACTTATTGGTGGTCCCATAGCACGCAAGTTAGTGAACAATATAGGAAAAAACCCTATTACTGAAAAACAAAGTACTGACACCGTAGCCGATAACGTAGTAGAAGTTTTTGAAAATGCAATTAAACAACGCCTCATCACTTCTAAATCAGCGATAGAAACAATGGCACTATTTGCTGCTTGCCTATCGTTTTCAGCTATAATGGTATCACCCACAGTAACTGCCTTCTTCCCAGAGAGATTCACTATTCCTCAGTTTGTATGGGCATTGTTCTTTGGGGTACTCTTGCGCAATGTGCTCACCAGAGGCTTTAGTGTAAATATGTTCGACCGCGCTATCGATGTGTTTGGCAACGCTTCTCTGAGTTTGTTTTTAGGCATCGCCCTCTTAAACCTCAAACTGTGGCAATTGCTTGATTTAGCCCTCCCGATGCTCATTATTTTGGCAGTGCAAACCTTTGTGATGTGCTCTTATGCCTATTTTGTTACCTTCCGCCTGATGGGTAGCAACTACGATGCTGCTGTACTCTCAGCAGGACACTGCGGTTTTGGTATGGGTGCCACCCCTACGGCAGTCGCCAATATGCAGTCGGTAACCGAGCGTTTTGGACCTTCACACAAAGCCTTCTTGATAGTGCCAATGGTAGGGGCTTTCTTTATCGATTTCATCAATGCTTTTATTTTAACTACCTTTATTAGTTTGTTGCAATGATAATAGCCGAATGATTAATGGTAAAAATAGGGTTAGCTTATAGAAAGTTTATAGGATAAACGAACAAAGACAAAAAAAGTATTAGATTCTGAAAAACCAAAAGGTTTATTCTATCAAAACATAATGGACAATATTCGTGGTAAAACACTAAATAAAATGAGGCTATCTAATAATAGATAACCTCATTATTTTTTAGATTGATAACAATCTTTTAAAACTTTTTAGAAAAGTTTCTTCTATAAAAATCTATTAAATTCTTAGAAGAAGTAACGTTTGAAAGCTTCGATAGCAGCATAGTCGGCGAAGCCTAAATTGCGGTAACGACGAGCTGTTTCGCTGTTACGAGCTTCGGCGCGTTGCCAGAATTCGCGCAAGTCGTCTCCTTGGAACATAGCACCATCTTTTTGAGATTGGTGGAAGAAGATAGCTTGACGTTTTTTGAGTACTTGTGCTGGGCTCATAGGGACTGCCATTTCTATTTCGTGGATATCCCATTCGTGCCAAGCACCACGGTACAACCATACCCAGCAGTCTTTCATATAATCTTTGTGTTTTAAGTTTTTCAAAGCCGCAAAGATGGCATCAAGACATACTTTGTGAGTACCGTGAGGGTCGGCGAGGTCACCAGCGGCATAGATTTGGTGAGGTTTTACTTCTTCAATCAAATCCATAATGATTTTGATATCGGCTTCGCCTATAGGGTTCTTTTTCACACCACCTGTTTCGTAGAAAGGCAAGTTGAGGAAGTGTACGTGTTTATCAGGCACACCTTCGTAGCGTGTAGCTGCCAATGATTCGTGGCGACGGATGTTACCCTTGAGTTGGCGTACGAGGAGGCTATCGATTTCGTTAGATTTTTTGTTGGTGATGTTGCTAATAATCTCGTTGATTACAGCTACTTCAGTTTTGTTTTCTTTGGCTATATCTTTGAATACTTCGACGAATTTAAGTGCTTCGTGGTCGGATACGGCAAAGTTACCGGAAGTTTGGTAAGCTACGTGTACTTCGTGACCTTGAGAAACTAAGCGGTCGAAAGTGCCTCCCATAGAAATCACGTCGTCATCGGGGTGAGGACTGAAGATGATTACGCGTTTTTTGTGAGGATGTTCGCGTTCAGGGCGGTTGGTATCGTCGGCATTAGGTTTACCACCTGGCCATCCTGTAATAGTGTGTTGCAAGCGGTTGAACATAGCAATGTTCAAATCGTAAGCAGGACCTGATTCTGCCAAGAGTTTGGACATACCGTACTCGTTGTAATCAGAATCTGTAAGTTTGAGGATTGTTTTACCCAAGTGTTCGCAAAGCCAAACAATAGCTTTAGCTTTGAGGTCTTCGTCCCATTGTACATCGGTAACGAGCCAAGGGGTTTTGATACGAGTAAGATCGGCAGAAGCCTCTTCGTCTAATACAAAAGTAGTGTTTTCGTGGAGTTGGAGGTAGCTTGAAGGTACTTCGGCAGTGATATCGCCTTCTACGGCTTTGGCTACGATAGAGGCTTTACTACTACCCCAAGCAAGCAATACGATGCGGTGTGCTTTTAACACTGTGCGGATACCCATTGTAATGGCTTGACGAGGTACATTGTCGATACCGTGGAAGGTTTCGGCAGCATCGGAACGAGTGATGTGGTCTAGAGTGATGATGCGGGTACCAGAATTGCGGTTAGAACCAGGTTCGTTAAAGCCGATATGACCGGTACGACCGATACCAAGGAGTTGGAAATCGAGTCCGCCACATTCTTCGATTTTTTTGTCGTAATTAGCGCAGTAGGCTTCTAATTCGTCGTGAGGTACAGTTCCGTCAGGGATATTGATATTTTCCTTAGGGATATCAATATGGTTGAAAAGGTGCTCGTGCATAAAGTACCAATAACTTTGTATATCCTGTTTTTCCATTGGATAATACTCGTCTAAGTTGAAGGTAATTACGTTTTTGAAGCTAAGACCTTCTTCTTTGTGCATACGCACGAGTTCGTCGTAAACTTTCACTGGAGAGGAGCCAGTGGCTAAGCCTAATATACATTTTTTGCCTTCGGCTTGTTTCTTTTTAATAAGGTCGGCGATTTCGTGTGCGACACTAATTGAAGCGGTTACTGAGTTCGAGAAAACAACGTTGTAGATTTTCTCGAAACGAGTTTCCTCAACAGAGCCAGCAGGCTGATGAGCAATTGATGAAACTTCTTTTCTGATATGTGTTCTCATTTTTGTTAATGAATAATTATTATAATTTCAGTTTTGACCCTGCAAAAGTATTTCTTTTTTACAAATTACACAAATAAATTTAACATTTCTTTATAGTATCTTTTTATAGAGCATTCTAAGAACTTAAAGCATAGATAATTTGGTTCATAAATCAAATTATTAAACACCTAATAATCACCATAAAGACGAATCTCTACATTCTCTGAATTAAGTACTACTGAGCTCTTTGTTTCAACCGCAACAGTTGTTTTAATTTACACTATAACTAGTTCCCTCCTTACCGTCTTTGAGCTGAATACCCAATGCAAGGAGTTCATCACGAATTTTATCGGAAAGCGCCCAATCTTTATTGGCACGAGCTTCCATTCGCATATTGATAAGCAACTGGAGCACGCCGTCGAGCTTGTCATTGTTATTAGCCGTTTGTTGCTCACTTTGTAACCCCAATACATCAAAAACAAAAGCATTCATCAGTTCTTTCAACTCCTTGAGCTCTATTACCGAAATTCTCTCTTCATCATTTTTTACTTGGAATATCCACTTTACAGCTTCAAAAAGATGGGCTATGAGTATAGGTGAATTGAAATCGTCTAACAGTGTATGGTAGCATTTTTGTTTCCATTCGGCTATAGGGAGCGAAGTTGGAAGCTCTGTATCAGTAGTAAGTTCATTTAATATCTTCATCGCTTCCATAAGTCTGTTAAAGCCTTTTTCAGCAGCGAGCATAGCTTCGTTAGAAATGTCAAGTACACTACGATAGTGTGCTTGCATAAAGCAAAAGCGAATAACAGTAGGAGCAAAAGGTTTCTCAAAAAAAGTATTCTCTCCGCTGATGAGTTCCATAGGCAATATATAGTTACCAGTAGATTTACTCATACGTTGCCCGTTCATTGTGAGCATATTAGCGTGCATCCAGTATCGTACGGGACTTTCTCCGTGACCCGCTTTACCTTGTGCAATTTCGCATTCGTGGTGTGGGAACTTTAAGTCCATACCGCCTCCGTGAATGTCAAATTGGTTACCGAGGTATTTGGTACTCATCACCGTACATTCTAAGTGCCAACCTGGGAAGCCGTCGCCCCAAGGTGATGTCCAACGCATAATGTGGGCAGGAGAAGCTTTCTTCCAGAGCGCAAAGTCCTGAGGATTGCGTTTTTCACCTTGCCCATCTAAATCACGAGTATTGGCAAAGAGTTCTTCTATATTGCGTCGAGAGAGCTCCCCATAATTGAGTCCGCGTTTGTTGTATTCAAGTACATCGAAGTATACAGAACCATTGCTTTCATAAGCAAATCCGTCTTTTAAGAGTTTTTCGGTAAGCTGTATTTGCTCCAATATATGTCCTGTAGCAGTAGGCTCAATAGTAGGAGGCAGTAAGTTAAATATCTCTAATACTTTATGGAAATCTACAGTGTATTTTTGTACAATTTCCATAGGTTCGAGTTTTTCGAGACGTGATTGTTTTACAAAGCGGTCGTTGTTCACATCACCGTCATCGGTAAGGTGACCTGCATCGGTAATATTGCGTACATAGCGCACTTTGTAACCTAAGAATTTAAGCGCACGATACACAAAATCAAACGACATAAAGGTACGCACATTGCCTAAATGCACATTGCTGTATACAGTAGGGCCACATACGTACATTCCTACATTGTTTTCGTGTAAGGGTACAAACACTTCTTTTTCTCCTGTTAAGGAATTAAATATTTTTAATTGATGTTCCATTACTGTTATATTATCTACTAATTTGCTAATTTACTAATTTGTTAATTCCCTAATTTTATATCTCTCTTCGTTACTTTTAGTCTTTAAAATAATTTCTCCCAAAAAGCCTGCAATAAATAGTTGTGTGCCAATGATCATAGTGGTAAGCGCAAGGTAAAACTGAGGTCTATCAGCAATAAGGCGACCGTGTGGATTGATAAATAATTTATCAATACCAAGGTAAGCCGAAAACAAAAAACCTATAAAGAACATCAGTACTCCCAATGCTCCAAAGAAGTGCATCGGGCGTTTACCGAAATGGGATAGAAAACTAATGGTGATAAGGTCTAAAAAACCATTGATAAACCTATTCATACCGAATTTGGTCACACCGTATTTGCGGGCTTGGTGTTGTACAACTTTCTCGGTAATGCGGTTGAAACCAGCGTTCTTTGCCAATACAGGAATATAGCGATGCATCTCACCTGATACTTCAACATTCTTTACAACCTCTTGTTTGTAGGCTTTGAGTCCGCAGTTGAAATCGTGGAGGGTGAGACCTGAGGTTTTGCGCGCTGCCCAGTTGAAGAGTTTAGAAGGCAGATTTTTTGCCAATACCGAATCATAACGTTTTTTCTTCCAACCCGATACAAGGTCATAACCCTCTTGGGTAATCATATTATAAAGAGCAGGAATCTCATCCGGACTGTCTTGCAGGTCGGCGTCCATAGTAATCACTACTTCACCTTGTGCTTGTTTGAATCCTGCGTGCAATGCTTGTGATTTTCCGTAATTGCGCAAAAAACGAATACCCTGTACATTAGTATCTTTACCCGATAACTCTTTGATTACCTGCCAAGAATTATCAGTACTACCATCGTCTACAAAGATAATTTCATAAGAATAACGGTGTTCAGTGAGTACTTTGTGTAGCCACTGATAAAGTTCAGGTAGCGATTCTTGTTCGTTGAGAAGCGGTATAACGATTGATATTTGCATCTTATAACAATTTGAAGTGCAAAAGTAATAAATTAATAATGAATACCAATAAATGTAGCAAATAAATTCATTTTTATCATCATATAACTTGTTTATATGAATGATATAAGGTTAATCACTTTAAAATACGATTTCATAGATAATAACACTGCATTTTCACCTATCAGAGGCTATTTTACTTAATCTATAGCACTATTTTTCTTCTTTTCTATTAATTTTTTATAAGTTATTTTTACACTTACTATCAAACACTTACAGTTTAATGATGAAAAAACAAACATTTTTTTATTGCCAATATAAAAAAAGGTTGTATCTTAGCACGCTAATTTATATAACAGATACCTATTAATATATTATGACAGAAGGAGAAAAACTGATTCCTGTAGACATCAGCGATGAAATGAAATCTGCCTATATCGATTATTCGATGTCGGTAATCGTTTCACGTGCATTGCCCGATGTTCGTGATGGTTTAAAACCTGTACACCGCCGTGTACTTTACGGTATGTACGATATGGGAGTGCTCAGCAATCGCCCTTATAAAAAGTCGGCTGCTATTGTGGGTGAGGTTCTCGGTAAATACCACCCTCACGGCGATACAGCTGTTTACGATACTATGGTGCGTATGGCACAATATTGGAGTTTACGCTATATGCTTGTAGACGGACAAGGTAACTTCGGTTCAATGGGTGGTGATCCCCCTGCCGCAATGCGTTATACCGAAGCCCGTATGCGTAAATTCTCCGAAGAAATGCTCTCAGATATCGATAAGGAGACAGTTGACCACCAACTTACTTATGACGACTCTCGTGAAGAGCCTATCGTACTCCCTACACGCATCCCTAACCTATTGGTGAACGGTTCAGCAGGTATCGCAGTAGGTATGGCTACCAATATGGCTCCTCATAACCTTAATGAAGTTATCGATGGAACTATTGCTTATATCGACAATAACGATATTGAAATCGATGAACTCATTAAATACATCAAAGCTCCTGATTTTCCTACGGGAGGTATTATCTATGGTTATGAAGGCGTAAAAGAAGCCTTCAAAACAGGACGCGGACGAGTAATCATTCGTGCCAAAGCTGAGTTTCAAGAAATAAAAGGTAAAGATTGTATTGTAGTAACCGAAGTCCCTTATCAAGTCGATACATCTGTGCTTTTGAAAAAAACATCTGACCTCGTAAAAGAAGGTAGGTTAGAGGGTATCACCGATGTACGCGATGAATCAGCTCGTGGTAAAATACGTATCGTTTATATTCTCAAACGCGATGCAGTCCCTAATGTAGTGCTCAACAATCTCTTTAAGCATACCGAGCTACAAACCTCATTTAGTGTTAATAACATCGCCTTAGTAAAAGGGCGCCCTCAGTTGTTAAACCTTAAAGACCTTATCTTTCACTTCGTAGAACACCGTTATGACGTAGTGTATAGACGTACCGACTATGAACTTCGCAAAGCCAAAGAGCGTATTCATATTTTAGAAGGGTATATGAAGGTGATGGCAACCGAGGACACTATGGGTAAAGCTATTGAGATTATCCGTTTCCACGATAAACCTAAAGAAGATTTAATTGCCGAATTCGACCTTACCGATGTACAAGCCGAAGCTATCTTGGCGTTAGCACTACGTCGTATCAATAAGGTTCTTATCCAACAAACAAAAGAAGAATACGAAGAAAAGCTGGCTGAAATACGCGATTTAGAAGATATCTTAGCCCGCAAAGAACGTCGTACCGAAATTATTAAGGAAGAACTACTAGAAATAAAAGAGAAGTATGGCGATGAGCGTCGTTCTACCATTGAATACGCAGGGGGCGAATTCAGTGTAGAAGATATGATTCCTGATGATAAAATGGTAATTACCATCTCACACGCAGGCTATATCAAACGCACTCAGCTTAGTGAATATAAGACCCAAAGCCGTGGCGGTGTAGGACAAAAAGCCTCTACCACACGCGACCAAGATTTCTTAGAACACCTCTTTGTAAGTTCTAATCACCAATATTTATTATTCTTTACTCAAAAAGGTAAGTGTTTCTGGATGCGTGTATACGAAATACCAGAAGGTAGCAAAACTGCCAAAGGTCGTGCTATACAAAACCTTATCAATATCGAATCCGATGATAAGATTAAGGCTTTCGTGAGTGTACAAAACCTCAAAGATGAAGACTACATCAGCAACAATTACCTCATTATGGCTACTAAAAAGGGTATTGTTAAGAAAACGCTTCTCAAAGAATACTCTCGTCCACGCCAGAATGGTATCAATGCCATCACTATTAAAGAAGGTGACGAACTTATTGAAGCAAAACTTACCTCAGGCAGTAGCCAGTTGATGTTAGCCGTTAAATCAGGTCGTGCGATTCGTTTTGCCGAAGACAAAGTGCGTGCCGTAGGGCGTAATTCGCAGGGGGTTCGTGGTATCGACTTAGATACTGAAAACGATGAGGTAGTAGGTATGATTGCTATTGAAAACCCACGCGAAGAGACTGTATTGGTAGTATCAGAAAACGGTTATGGTAAACGTTCCTATATTGATGACCCCGAAACACACGAAGCCGTATATCGTATTACTAACCGTGGTGGTAAAGGGGTAAAAACCATTTCTATTACCGAGAAAACAGGTCAGTTAGTAGCCATTAAAAGCGTTTTAGAAGGTGAAGATTTGATGATTATCAATAAATCAGGTATTGCT
Organism: Capnocytophaga sp. oral taxon 324 str. F0483; assembly: GCF_000318315.2. Taxonomy (NCBI): domain Bacteria; kingdom Pseudomonadati; phylum Bacteroidota; class Flavobacteriia; order Flavobacteriales; family Flavobacteriaceae; genus Capnocytophaga; species Capnocytophaga sp. oral taxon 324. The sequence continues at coordinate 23,876 of NZ_KB291526.1, forward strand.
ATTCGTTTATCAATCGATACCCTTCGTATTTTAGGACGTGCTACTCAAGGCGTAAAACTCATCAATATCAAAGGTAAAGACTCTATTGCCGCCGTTACTAAGGTAATGAAAGAAGATGACGATGAGAGCACTGAAGAAGCTCCTACTAATGATAATGAACCTTTAAATACTCAGGAATAAAATTTGTGTTCATAATTAATTAAATAAAAAAAGCCCGTAATACTGCGTATTACGGGCTTTTTTTCTACCCTAATCTACCCACCTTACCTCCGCTATTCCTTTAACCACCGTTCGTCTTTTCTTTATCTGCCCGTGTGGCTCGCACCGTCT
>NZ_KB291526.1:24225-29468 GCF_000318315.2 Capnocytophaga sp. oral taxon 324 str. F0483
TCGTCTTTTGTTTATCTGCCCGTGTGGCTCGCACTATCTGCCTGTCGTGCTACGACCTCGCATTGTTTTACCTTTTACCTTTTACCTTTTTACCTTTTACCTATAATTAGTATTGTGATATCAAATAGCTTAGTCCCTCTCAACTTATAGAAATGAAAAAAAACTAATATTTTTTTGTTACATATATTAAATTTTGTACTTTTGGCGTTAAATTATAAAACCAACGCTTATTATGGCAATGCACAACGATTTAGGAAATGAAGGAGAACAAGATGCCGTAAACTTCCTAATTGAAAAAGGTCATACTATTTTAGAACGCAATTTTAGGTTTGGGCACGCCGAGATTGATATCATTTCGCAAAAAGGAAATATTTTGCATATCACAGAAGTAAAAACACGTAGCTCAAGTGCTTATGGTGAACCCGAGAGCTTTGTAAATCAGCAAAAGATAGAACTATTAGTGAAAGCTACCGATTTTTATATAAAGAAAAAAGACTTAGATGTAGAAATACAATTCGATATTATATCCATCGTAAAAAACAATGCAGAATTTAGCTTAAACTACATAGAAGACGCTTTTTATCCTTTTTAATGATTTATGCCCCTAATTACTTTTAAATAAATTTATAATATCCAATACAAATGAAAACAATAGCATCAGCCGTCGAGCACTATATCAAATCAAAACCTTTCTTACAAACCGCTCTTTCAGAAGGGATTATTAACCTTACTTCTTTGGCTCGTATCATACGTAAGGATATACAAGCTGAAACTACTCAGCGTGAAGTGCGCAATGGGGCTATTGTTATGGCTCTCAAACGCCTTTCAGTAGATATGGAGTTTCGCTCTACTCATCGTATTGTAAAAGTATTGAAGAATATAGGCGATATTATTGTTCGTTCAAATTTAACCGACTATACTTTCTTAACCTCTGAAACCTTTATGAATGCTCAGGCTCAGCTACTCAATAAAATCAAAAATAATAGAGATATCTTCTACGCTACTACTCGTGGGGTAAATGAAGCAAATATTATTGTCAGTAACTCAATGGAGTCTATTGTTGAGAATATCTTTAAGAAGGAACGCATTTTGCACAAATTCACCGATTTAGGAGCTATTAGTGTAAAACTTCCCGAAGAAAACGTCTCAGTATCGGGCATTTATTATTTTATATTTCAACGTTTGGCTTGGGAGGGAGTGAATATGAACGAGGTGATTTCTACCGCCAACGAATTTACTATCGTAATCCCCGAAAACCACATCGATATAGCTTTCAAAGTAATTAAAGATTTAAAATTATTATAAAAATAAATGGTTAGAGTTAGATTTGCTCCCAGTCCTACGGGAGCATTGCATATCGGAGGCGTACGTACCGCCCTATTTAATTATTTGTTCGCCAAAAAGCACGGCGGTGATTTTTTACTTCGCATAGAAGATACCGACCAAAATCGCTATATTGAAGGCGCAGAACAGTACATCATAAATTCCCTAAATTGGTTAGGTCTTACTTACGACGAGGGAGTAGGCAAAGAAGGCAAACACGCCCCTTATCGCCAAAGTGAACGTAAACCGTTATACAAACAATATGCCGATACCCTTATCAATAACGGTTGGGCATACTACGCTTTTGATACTGCTGAGGCATTAGACACAGCTCGCAAAGAAGCAGAAGCCAAAGGAGAGACCTTTATATACAATTGGGCTACACGTGATGCATTGCAAAACTCACTTTCACTTAGCAAAGAAGAAGTACAACAACGCTTAGAGCGTGGCGATGAGTATGTGATTCGCTTTAAAATGCCACATAACGAACAGCTAAAAATGAACGATATGATTCGTGGTGAAGTAACTATTGATACGAGTACTTTAGATGATAAAGTACTCTTCAAAAGCGACGGAATGCCTACTTACCACTTGGCAAATATCGTAGACGATCACTTAATGGAAATCACTCACGTGATACGCGGTGAAGAGTGGTTGCCTTCTATGGCATTGCACCTTTTGCTCTATCGCGCTTTTGGTTGGGAAGCCCCTGCTTTTGCACACTTACCTCTTATCCTCAAACCGGTGGGTAATGGTAAACTCAGCAAGCGTGACGGTATCAAATTAGGCTTCCCTGTTTTCCCAATGGATTGGACAGAGAATGGCGAAACTCTCAAAGGTTTTAGTGGAGAAGGGTATTTCCCCGAAGCACTTATCAATTTTTTAGCACTCTTAGGTTGGAATCCTGGTACCGATGAAGAAATCTTCACTGTCGAGCAACTCGTGCAACTCTTCGATTTGGAAAAAGTACATAAGGCAGGTGCTCGCTTTGACCCCGAAAAGATAAAGTGGTTCAACCACCAATACCTACAAATGAAGCCTAATGCAGAATTAGCTACCCTTTTCCAAAAAGACCTTACCCAAAGAGGCATTACAGTTCCGATGGCTACGATAGAGAAAGTAGTTGGTCTCATCAAAGAGCGTGCTACCTTTGTGAGTGATTTTTGGGAACTTAGCAAATTCTTTTTTGAAGCTCCTGCTCTGTACGACGAAAAGGCACTCAAAAAACAATGGAAAGAGCAAACTCCTGAAATCGTAAAAGAAGTAAGTGAGGTACTTAAATACACATCTAACTTCACCTCAGTAGCTTTAGAAGAAGCAGTAAAACAATATATGGAAACTAAAAGCTTAGGCTTTGGACAAGTGATGCCTCCGTTGCGTTTAGCCTTAGTAGGTGAACTCAAAGGGCCTCACGTATTCGATATTATAGAAGTGATTGGCAAAGAGGAAACCCTACGCCGTTTAGACGCACTTCTTTCAGCTGAAAAGTAACATATATAGAGCAGATAGCAACTTAAAATAAGCCTGTATGAAAAACTTTTCATACAGGCTTATTTTGTTCTGATAATACGAACCGTGTTTGATGAGGTACTTTATAGCGTTTGTATCTACTGCAAATTGTAAGTGTTTCCATCGTTAATCATTACCACACCATACTTAGTGAAATGCGTTTACGCACTTCGTCTTTCTCTATAACTTTTACTTGCACTTGTTGGTGGAGTTTAACTACTTCATTTACATCAGAGACATAACCTTCTTTCAGTTGAGAGATGTGTACCAATCCACTTTCTTTAACACCTATATCCACAAAGCAACCAAAGGCAGTAATATTGTTTACTATACCAGGTAATATCATTCCTACACGCACATCATCAAAGGTTTTTACATTAGGGTCGAAGGCAAAGGCTTTAGCAGTAGTACGAGGGTCGAGCCCTGGTTTTTCTAATTCCTTTAATACGTCCTTCAAATAAAGTTCACCCACCTTATCTGTTTTGTACTTTTGAATATCAATAGTGGCAATAGCTTGCTTGTTACCTATAAGTTGTGCAACTGAGATACCCGTGTCCTTCGCCATTTGTTTGATGATAGGATAGGCTTCAGGGTGTACTGCTGAATTGTCGAGCGGGTTCTCACTGTTATGTACACGTAAGAAAGCTACTGCCTGCTGGTATACTTTATCACCCAAACGAGGTACCTTTTTTAAATCTTCTCGCTTACTAAAAGCACCATTAGCCGAGCGGTAAGCTACTATGTTTTCAGCCATCTTCTCTCCTATTCCTGATACATAACTGAGTAGTGATTTGCTTGCTGTGTTGAGGTTTACCCCTACCTTATTCACACAACGCACTACGGTTGCATCGAGCTCCTCTTTCAATAACGACTGGTTTACATCGTGTTGGTATTGACCTACTCCTATGCTCTTAGGGTCTATCTTCACTAATTCAGCTAATGGATCGGCAAGACGCCTGCCTATGGATACTGCCCCACGTACGGTTACATCGTAATCGGGGAACTCATCGCGAGCTATTTTAGAAGCTGAATAGACCGATGCTCCTGCTTCACTCACCACAAATACTTCTACCTTTTCAGGGAAAGCAATACTTCTTACAAACGACTCTGTTTCACGAGAAGCAGTACCATTGCCTATACTAATGGCTTGGATATTGTATTGAGAGACCATTGTGCTGAGCTTTTTGGTAGCCATAGTCATATCATTCTGGGGAGCGTGAGGGTAGATAACATCGTGATGCAAAAGGTCGCCTTTTTCATCTAAACACACTACCTTACAACCTGTACGATATCCTGGGTCAATAGCCAAAATGCGCTTTTCACCCAAAGGAGACGCTAATAACAACTGTGAGAGGTTCTCGGCAAACACACTGATAGCTTTCGCATCGGCTTTATCTTTTGCCTCTTGTAGTGTTTCGTTGGAAATAGAAGGCTCTAATAAGCGTTTGTAGCTGTCTTTTACCGTTTTCTTCAAGAAATCGGCTACTTCTCCCCTACTCTTTATGATGTTTTCTTCCATAAAGGGTAAGGTTTCTTCACTATCTACTTGTACTTTTAGTTTTACAAATCCTTCTTTTTCAGCACGCAACATTGCTAATACACGGTGAGAGGGCGCTTTGTTAAGGGCTTCTTCCCAATCGAAATACTGAGCGTATTTCTGAGCTTCTTCCTCTTCGTTTTTACCTTTGGCTACTTCGCTACTGATGATTGCTTTGCGCTGGAATATTCGGCGAAGAGTGCGACGTATAAACGTATTCTCGTTAATCCATTCAGCTATAATATCCGAAGCCCCTTGTAAAGCATCTTCTTCAGTAGGTACTTTATCGGAAAGATAACGCCCTGCTAATAGTTCCAAGTCGGTTATACGCTGACTCATTATCTGTTTTGCAAGAGGTTCTAAGCCGTTTTCTTTGGCTACATCAGCTTTTGTTTTACGCCGTTTTTTGTAAGGTAAGTATAGGTCTTCTAATTCATTGATCTCAAAAGAGTTCTCAATACGTTTACGCAAATCGTCTGTAAGCTTTCCTTGTTCTTCAATAGAAGAGAGAATCGTTTCTTTGCGCTTACAGATATTGTCGTAATCAGCTTGGGATTTGGCTATATGCTCAATGGCTACTTCATCTAAATTCTGAGTGCTATCTTTTCGATAGCGTGCAATGAAGGGGATAGTGCAGCCTTCGGTTAATAGTGAAAGTGTGTTTTCAATAGCTTTTTCAGGTAGTTGTGTTTGGGCTTTTATATATTGAATGTTTGTCATACTAATGTGTTATCGATTTAACAGTGTTTTTAAATTGAAGGTGCAAAGATATTGAAGAATTAGCAGATTAGCAAATGTCTTTTAATACCACAATGCCAATAATGCCAATAATACTAAATCAATGACAGTGCGAGGTCGTAGCACGACAGGCAGG
>NZ_KB291526.1:29488-80359 GCF_000318315.2 Capnocytophaga sp. oral taxon 324 str. F0483
AGTGCGAGGTCGTAGCACGACAGGCAGGTGCGAGGTCGTAGCACGACAGGCAAATAAACAATAAACGAACAAAATATCCTCTCCCCAGTCACATACTCTCCTATTCGGAGACTTCTCCCAAGGAGAGGAAGTGTAGTAACGGAAAAGTGAGATAAACAATAAACGAACAAAAGACGGTGCGAGCCGCACGGGCAGATAAACAAAAGACGAAGAAAGGACGAACAAATGACGAACAATGAACGAAGGATAACAAGAGTAAAAATATATCTAAACTGTATATAAAGCGGTGCTTTGGTAGAGAAAACTTATTTTTTTGAAATAATATTTCGCTCTTTTAAAAAAAAGTAGTACTTTCGCACTCTGTAACAGCACTTATGAAAAAGTATGAAAAGAGTTTTACTATACAGTAGTTTTTTAGTTGTTTTTTTGCTATATTTAGCTTGTACACCTAATGCTAATACCTATTATAACCGTCAGATGCAACCTATTGTTACCAAGTATAATGTACTGTTTAATGGGGAGGAAGCATATGCCAAAGGTCTTAATGAACTACGCGAAAAATATCAAGATAATTTTAGTGAAATTCTACCGGTAGAGCCTATTGGTATGACAGGAAAAGTGCAATTAGATGGTACAGGTAATGCTGATTTTCAACGTGCTGAAGAAAAAGCTATTAAAACCATTCAGAAACACTCTATGGTTTTTAAAGGAGTACAACGCAACTATAAAATTGACGACGCTTATATGTTACTCGGTCAAGCCCGTTATTACGATGAGCGTTTCTTTCCTGCCTTAGAGGCTTTCAATCACCTGCTTACGAACTACGGAACGAGCGAGCGTATTCCTGAGGCAGCGGTTTGGGCACAAAAAGCTAATCTCCGTTTAGGTAAAGATAAAATTGCCATAGAAAAACTCACTGAATTTTTAAAAGAGAATCCTAAATTACGCAAAAATGATAGAGCTGAAGCCTATGCTACCTTAGGACAGGCTTATATCAACCAAGAACAATATCCTGAGGCTGCCGATGCGCTTTACAATGCTGGTAAATACACTCGTAATAAGGCTTTACGCGGTAGATATTACTTTATTGCAGCTCAGCTTTATGAAAAACAGCATCAAAAAGACTCTGCCGAAGTAGCTTTTGAAAAGGTTGTGAAGCAAAACTGGAAGATTCCGCGTAAGCTATGGGTAGAAGCCCAAGCAGGAAAGGCTCGCAACAAAACATTTACTCCTGAAGAAAAGGCTGATTTTTTAGCTTACCTTACCAAACTTGAACGCCGTTATGAGCACAAAAACTATCTCGATGTGCTTTACTACACTCACGGCGAACTTTTAAAAGACGATGATAAGCGTTTGGCTACCGATTTTTATCGTAGTTCTCTTTCCAACAATAAGAATAACAATCCGTTAAAAGCAAAAGCTCATACACGTCTCTCTGAATTATTTTTTGACCAAAAAGACTACACGGGAGCTTACCAGCATTTGGATAGTACTCTTACTTATATCCCTGAACATACCTTTGAACATCTTTTTATTCGCAGAAAAAGAGATAACTTGTCCAAGATTGCTGAATTAGAATACGTCGTTAAGAAAAATGATAGCGTTTTAAAAGTTATGCGCTTGCCAGAGACAGAACGTCGTGCGTATTACCAAAAACATATCGATTCTGTACAGAAAGCAATTGCTCTTCGCACACAAAAGCAACATAATAAAAAGGTTGCCAATACAGGTATGGGGGTAACGATGCCCGATGCTACTACTAAAAAGGGTGGCAAGTTCTATTTCTACAATCCGATGAGTGTAGCTTATGGGAAACAACAGTTTCAACAATATTGGGGAGACCGCAAATTGGAGGATAACTGGCGTTGGTCGAGTATGGGGAATGCCAATGTGGCGAACCTCACTGTCTCAGCTACTACACAACAAATAGCTGAAAAAGAAGTAGAAACTCCCGATACTTATCTTTCTCAACTTCCTAAGACCGAAGCCGAAATCGCTCAACTTAACATCGATAGAAATAGAGCCTTGTACCAGTTGGGCGTGCTCTATCGCTCTAAATTCAGTGAAAATGAATTGGCTATACAACGTTTAGAACGTGTTCTTGCCAACAATCCTTCTCCCGAATTAGAAGTAGTTACACTTTATGAGCTCCAAAAGAATTACACTGATACTCATAACCCCAAAGCTGAAACCATCAAAGGGCGACTATTTGCTAACTATCCTAATACCGATTATGCAAAACTATTGCAAGGAAGCGAAACCTCACAACAAGAGCGCAATAAACAGGCACAAGTTTTTGTTGATACCCTTATGGCTCGATACAATCGCGGTGAAATTATCGAGACGGCTCACCTGTTACAAACAGAAGGGGCGCAGTATCGTGAAACTTCAGTAGCACCTGCTATCGCACTGTTGCAAGCCAAAACAACGGCACGTTTAGAGGGGCTTGCTCCTTACCAAGCACAGTTACAACAGATAGCGACTAACTATCCTGCCACTGCTGAAAGTGAAGAGGCTAAAAATCTATTAGATGAACTTAAAGATGTAGAAACCGAAAATTTTGTTACTGACGATAAGGCTACGAAATGGAAAGTAGTCATTACAGGTACGGTTTCCGAGACACGTACAACTATAAAAGAACAACTTACCCAGAAATTAAAGGCAATTTCTGAAGTTCTCACCCTTTCAGAAGACCTCTATAATGCCGATGAAACTTGGTTGGTAGTTCATAATATCCGCGATGCTTATTCAGCTCAGAGCATTGTTACTGATTTGAAAGAGTTCTTGGAGAAAAACAAACTATCTGCTTTTGTTATAGCCACTGAAAACTACCGATTGGTACAAATTCGCAAAGACAAAGAAAAATTCTTGGAGAAAGAAAAGAATGAAAACTAAGTCAGCTTATAGTATTTGTTGCTTTATGGTTTGTCATTCAGCTTTATTTTAGTATCTTTGCGCCTCATTTAGCAAAAAAACAATATGAAATTAAAACACGCATTCCTTATTATTCTGTTGGTACTTATTATCGACCAATGGAGCAAAATATACATCAAAACACACTTTATCCTCAACGAAGCCGTAACCGTTTTCAGTTGGTTTCAAATATACTTTGTAGAAAACGAAGGTGCAGCTTGGGGTACTAAAATCCCCGGCGAATACGGCAAACTCATTCTTACTCTCTTTCGCATTGTAGCGGTAATAGGTATCGGTTATTGGCTGGTATCGGCAGTGAGAAAGCAACAACCTAAGATACTTATTATTTGCATTTCTTTGATATTGGCAGGAGCACTGGGCAATATCATCGATTCGGTGTTTTACGGCATAATTTTCGACCATAGTTATGGTAACATTGCTACCCTATTTGCCGAAAATCCTTACGGAACCCTCTTGCACGGCAAAGTGGTGGATATGTTCTACTTCCCTATTATCGATACTACACTTCCCAGCTGGGTACCCATTTGGGGAGGCGAACGCTTTCGTTTCTTCGAGCCCGTGTTTAATGTGGCTGACTCTGCAATATGTATAGCAGTGGGGCTGATGATTTTATATCACAAAAAGATATTTCCTAAAAACTAAATGAATACAAAAACACTTGAAGACTTAGAGTTCCCCATTGTACTCTCTCATTTGTCTGACCTTTGCCTTACTGAACTCGGCAAGAAATACGCCTTACGTATCAAGCCTTTCGACAATCAGGAGAGCCTGTTATTGGCACTGAATCAAACCAATGAATACCTATCGTCTTTTGATAATAACAACACAATCCCTTCACACTATTGCGAATCTATCACTTCTGAAATTAAACTCCTATCTATTGAAAACGCCTTGTTAGAAGTGTCGAGTATTAGGAAGATTCATCGTATCAGCGAGGTTGTAAATACCCAAATTCTTTTCTTTAAGAAGTTCAAAACGCTATACCCTACCCTTTTCGAAACGGCTGATAGTATCGAGTATACTACCGAACTGCTGAACGCTATCGATAAAGTGCTGGACAAGTACGGCGAGATAAAAAACGAAGCCTCTCCTACGCTTGGCAATATACGTCGTGAGCTGAGCGCCTTGAAAGGAAAACTCAATGAAAGTTTCAACCGTGCTCTCGCCGAGTATAACACTGCCGACTATCTCGATGATATCCGCGAGACCGTAATAGAAAACCGCCGCGTATTGGCAGTGAAAGCAATGTACCGCCGAAAAGTACAAGGCACCGTATGGGGGAGCTCAAAAACGGGTAGCATAGTGTATATAGAACCGCGACAAACCGAAATCTACTCTCGCGAACTCTCCAATTTGCTTTATGACGAAAAAGAGGAAATTCAGCGTATATTAAGAGAACTTACCGCCTTCATCAGTCAGTTTGCTGACCTGCTGAAAGACTATCAGCAATACATCACAGCCGTTGATATTATTTGCGCCAAAGCCAAGTACGCTCACCAAATGAACGCACTTTTGCCAGAAATCACTCAGGAGCGCGAACTATTCCTCCGTGAAGCATATCACCCTTTGCTGTACCTTAGCAATACCAAAAAAGGTGTTACTACCTTCCCTCAAACCATAGAACTGAATGATGAAAATCGTATTATCGTCATCTCGGGACCTAATGCGGGCGGAAAGAGTATTACGCTTAAAACCATTGGCTTATTACAATTAATGTTACAAAGTGGAATGCTCGTTCCGGTGCATCATCGTTCTAAAATGTGTTTGTTTGAACGCATTCTTACCGATATCGGCGATAACCAATCTATTGAAAACCACCTTAGCACATACAGCTACCGACTCAAAAATATGAATTACTTCCTCAAAAAGTGCAACCACCGCACTTTGTTTTTGATAGATGAGTTCGGGACAGGTAGCGACCCCGAATTAGGAGGTGCTTTGGCTGAAATATTCTTAGAAGAGTTCTACCACCGAAAGGCTTTTGGGGTGATTACCACCCATTACACCAATTTAAAAATGCTGGCAGATGAATTGCCCCACGCCAGCAATGCCAATATGCTTTTCAACGATAAAACCTTAGAGCCCATCTATAAGCTGATAATAGGCGAAGCGGGAAGTTCTTTCACTTTTGAAGTGGCGCAGAAAAACGGCATTCCGTTTAGCCTTATCAATCGGGCTAAGAAAAAAATAGAGAAAGGAAAAGTGCGTTTTGATGCCACTATCGCCAAATTGCAGAAAGAACGCTCCAAAATGGAAAAAACTGCCGAAACCCTGAAAGATGAGGAAACCAAAGCCCGCGAAGAAGCCAAACGTTTGGAGGAACTCAATGATAAAGTAAAAAGCAAGCTCATAAATTATCAAGAGCTCTATGACCAAAGCCAACGTATGATTACCTTAGGTAGTAAGGTAGACCAGATAGCCGAACGTTATTTCTACGATGGTAAACGTCGCCCTTTGGTATCCGAATTTCTCAAACTCATTGAAATGGAAAATGCCAAGCGCAAACAAATAAGCAAAGAGGAACGTACCAAGCAAAAAGAGGAGAAAAAAACTACTACCGAAGAAGTTCATAAGCAAATGGAGACTATCCGCCAGCAACGCAAAGAAGAGAAGAAAGAGCGCATTGCCCAAGAACGCGCCGAAAAAGAAAAGCTACAACGCGCCCTTTCAGTAGGCGACCGTGTGCGCATTAAAGACAGCCGAAGCGTAGGAAGTATCGATAAGATTGAAAAAGGCAAAGCCATAGTAAATTACGGGGCGTTTACTACCTCTGTTTCTTTGGACGAATTGGAGCTCGTACAGAAAATCCGATAAAGTTCAACTTACCGAAAAGACACCTTATTAATATTTCAAAAAAGTGATTGTCCAAAAAACAATCACTTTTTAAGTTCTTTATCTTTTTAAAGTGGATAGAAAGTCACTTTTTGAATTGCCAAACTTTATAAAATCAATAGCGAGCCACTTTTTGAGTAGTTTAACTTTGTAAAGTTATAAAAAAGTGTACTTTTGCGGATTTTTTCCCTTCGAAAGGGGAAAGGGTGAAGTCTTTTCTGCGTAAATTATTATAATTATAATACAAACACACCCCTTGTCCCCCTCAAGGAGGGAATGTTGCGACTATTATTGCACTTGAATAGTAGTTTTTGCAGTATTAACTTTGCCAAAGTTTGAAACTTTGGCAAAGTTGAATCAATTATAATACAAACACCATATGCTAATATTGATTTTTCATATATCAATAAAAAACTTTGAAAATAATTTTGGATATAAAAAAAGGAATTCGTAATTTTGTCGCATAAAAACGAGGATTATCGTTATTAGGATAATTCCTAATTTATAATATTATATTATTTAACAACCTCAAAAAATATTTTCTACTTATGAAAAAGGAGAAGTTAATCAATTTAGACCTTGCTCGCTTGCATAATGCCGAGTTTAAACAATTTTTAGTGCGATTTTTTGAAGATTTCGGCAAGACTGATTTAAAATTGGAAACAGATGCCGATTTTAAAGTGCTCTTCGAAAAGTTAAAAGACAAAATTCCTTCTTATGAAAAGGGATTGGAAAGAATCCGTTCTAGTGAAGAGACCAAAAAACTCGCCGAGCTTGACCACGCAAGAGATACCGATATGCGTGCCTTGCGTTTGAGTATTCGCCCTTATAAATATGCGAAAACGGACGATAAGAAAAAGGCTTTTGAAACGCTAAAAAGGCTTATAGACCCTTATAAAGATGTTTCAAAAGAAACGTATGAGGAAGAAACCAGCAACCTTACAACTCTCATTACTCAGCTCAAAGCTGAACCTTATGTAAATGCAGTAAAAACCTTGCAAATTAAGGAGTTTGTAAGTGAGTTGGAAAAATCTAATAAAGCGTTTGATGAACTTTTTTCGCACAGGTCGTTCCAAACCTTGCAAAAAGAAGCCTATCATATACGTCCGCTACGCAAAGAGCTCTCAGATGATTACCGCAATATGGTAAATTACATTGTAACTCTATCGGGAGTGAAACAAGATGAGTTCTACAAAAAGACGTTGGAGGTCATCAATAACAGCAGGAAGTATTACGCCGATGTGATAGCACGTAGAAAGCCGAATGCTCCTTCTGCTAAAAACAAAGAAAATACAAATGTTACCCCATAAACTATGGAAGTGAACATACATCCCAGCTGGAAGTCGGTATTACAAGAAGAATTTAATAAGCCGTATTTCAGTCAGCTCACCGATTTTGTAAAGAAAGAATATGCCGAACATATCTGTTATCCCAAAGGAAAGCAAATATTTTCGGCTTTCGACCATTGTCCACTGGACAGGGTGAAAGTAGTTATCATCGGGCAAGACCCCTATCACGGCGAAGGGCAGGCAAACGGTTTGTGTTTTTCAGTACACGATGGCATTGCCCACCCACCTTCACTTATCAATATTTTTAGGGAAATAGGGCAAGATTTAGGTACCTCCTACCCTATCAGTGGCAATTTGGAGCGCTGGGCATCGCAAGGAGTTTTGCTGCTGAACGCCACTCTCACCGTAAGAGCCAACGAAGCTGGTAGCCACCAAAATAAAGGGTGGGAAACTTTTACTGACGCTGTTATTAAAGCAGTTTCAGCACATTGTAACAATATAGTGTTTATGTTGTGGGGTGGTTATGCCAAAAAGAAAACAAGCCTTATCGACCCGGCAAAACATTGTATTCTTACCTCAGGGCACCCCTCTCCTTTGAGTGCAAACAAAGGCTATTGGTTTGGCAACAAGCATTTCAGCAAAGCTAATGCCTATCTTACATCCGTAGGGAAGGAAGCCATAAACTGGTAATTAAGATAGAAAAAGTTATGAGCGTTTATTATCTATCATTCAGCATTGAGCAATATTTGGGTTTTCTCCTTTTTGTAGTCATTTTCCTAATTGGTTTTTGGCTATTCTGCCTTTTATGTATGGTTATTCCTTATTGGTTTATCGGGGCGATAAAAGAGCGACTAAAAGAAAGAAAATCAACTAAAAGCAATATGCTTTCCAAAAAAAACTAACTACTGATGACATTAAAAGAGAGAATACATAACCTTCCCATTATCAAGCAATTTGTAAGCTTTTTGAAAAGTATTCCTTTAGCTAAGAATGCTTTTTCATTATATGATTTGCTCGAACTGTATACCGCAGGGATTATTAGAGGCGCACTTACCTATCGGGCGAGCGCTATCTCGTATAGTTTTTTCTTGGCAATCTTTCCTTTTTTGCTGTTCATTTTAAACTTAATCCCTTATATTCCTATCGAAAATTTTCAGGGAGACTTTTGGGCTTTTATTGAAGATATGCTTCCCCCAGGTACGCACGATTTCTTTTCGGATATTTTTTTCGATATCGCCGATAAAAAACGTGGTGGCTTATTGTCTTCGGTGTTTTTTCTTTCTATCTTCTTAATGACCAATGGTATTATGGCAATTTTTGGAGGGTTTGAGTATTCGTACCATCGGCAAATCACACGCACCTATATCAAGCAATATCTCTACGCCCTAATGGTAGCAATTATTTTGGCGCTTCTTGTTCTATTTGCTGTGGTTGTATTCATTTATTACGAAGTGTATTTAGTGCCTTACCTCGATAAAATCAATTTTATTACCGATTATGAAACGCTACTTAAAATATCGAAAATAGTTTTCGTCGCACTGATTACCTACTTCGGTACAGGACTACTGTTTTACTTCGGCACAGTTGAAGGCAGGGAAAGTAAATTCTTTTCAGCAGGTTCGCTCTTTACAGTGTTATTGTTCGGCGTGACAACCTATTTGTTCGGTATTTATATTGAGAATTTTTCTCGCTACAACCAGCTGTATGGGTCTATCGGAGCATTGCTTATCTTCCTGCTTTATATATGGTTAAATGCCAACATATTGTTATTGGGGTTTGAACTGAATGCTTCGCTTCTGAAACTTAAAAAACACGACTGATGTATTTCGTAGATGTAATCTTGCCGCTTCCGCTTTCTAAACTTTTTACCTATCGTATTAATGAAGACGAAGCACATTTCTTACGAATGGGAATGCGCGTGGCTGTTCCATTTGGTAAATCGAAAGTATACACAGCTATAGTACATCATATACATACAGTTGAGCCTTCTTATGACACTAAAGACATTGAATATATCTTAGATGAAGCGCCTATTATTACTCCCCAACAAATAGAACATTGGCAATGGATAGCCGATTTCTATATGTGCACTTTAGGGGAAGTACTAAAATCAGCCTTGCCATCGGCTTTTTTATTAGAAAGTGAAACAATAATTGAAATTGCAGAAAAAGAATTAAATTCAGCACTCTTTACCGATGACGAGTGGCAGGTATACGAAGCCTTACATTACAAAACAGCCCTCAAAGGCAGTGAGGTGAGCAAGATAATCCCCAAAAACAAGGCTCTGAAAGTGATGAAGAGCTTGGTAGAGAAAGGAGCTGCTCGCATTTCCGAAAGAATATTTGAGAAATATGTACCAAAACTCATCAAATACATTCGTTTATCTTCTGAATATCAAACCGAAGAAGGCTTGCAAAGAGCCTTAGAACTTTTGAAGCGGTCGGAAAAACAAAAGAAGCTAATAATGGCTTATTTTAATTATATCAACAGAGAAGTACTGCCTTTAAAAGCAGAAAAATTATTAGAAGAAGCCAGTATATCGACAACAGTACTAAAATCAGTAATAGAAAAAGGCATTTTTGAAGAATATTACTTACAGAAAGACCGCGTTAGCTTCGCTGATAGTGATATTTTGACAAAAAAAATACTCAATGAGGTACAAGAAGAAGCTCTTCATCAAATTCAGGAACAGTTTCAGACTAAAAACACAGTTCTTTTACAAGGAGTTACCGCCTCTGGGAAGACTGAAATTTACATTGAACTTATCGACCAATATTTAAAGGCAGGAAAACAAGTACTCTATCTTCTTCCTGAAATCGGCTTGACGGTTCATCTCATCAACCGATTGAAGAATCATTTTGGAAAGAGCCTCTCAGTATATCATTCTAAATATAGTACGAACGAACGGGTGGAAGTTTGGAATAATGTACTAAATAATAATCCCAAAGCGCAATTGGTTGTAGGTGTTCGCTCATCAGTTTATTTGCCTTTCAGGCAATTAGGGCTTGTAATCATTGATGAGGAGCACGATAATTCTTACCGACAGTTTGAACCAGCCCCTCGAATGCAAGCACGGGATACTGCTATTATGTTAGCAAACATTTTCAAAGCTAAAACTTTGCTGGGTTCGGCAACGCCTTCGTTGGAGAGTATGCACAACGTGAAGACTGAAAAGTACGGATTTGTATACTTATCAAAACGCTACGCAGATTTCCTTCCTCCTATTATCGAGCTTATCGATATTAAGGATAAGCACCATCGCAAACGTATGAACGGGCATTTTTCCGACATTCTGATAAATGAAATTACGAATACTTTATCGCAAGGGAGACAGGTGCTTCTCTTTCAAAACAGAAGAGGTTATGCTCCTATCGTGCAGTGTATGCAATGCGGCACGGTGCCCCAATGTCCGCATTGTGATGTAAGTCTCACTTTTCATCAAAGCAGTAATCAGTTGCGATGCCATTATTGCGGTTATGCGATTCCTATGCCCAAAGCCTGTATAGCTTGCGGAAGTATTGATTTAAGAACAAAAGGCTTCGGAACAGAGCAAATTAGTAAAGAATTAGAAGTGCTTTTCCCAAAAATAGCTATAGACAGAATGGATCAGGATACTACGAATGGTAAATACGGATATGAAAAAATATTATCGAAGTTCGAGCAACAAGAAACGCAAATATTAGTAGGTACTCAAATGATCACGAAAGGATTAGATTTTGAAAATATAGGTCTAGTAGGCGTAATGAATGCCGATGCTCTCATTCATTCTCCTGACTACCGAGCTTACGAAAGGAGTTTTCAGCTATTATTGCAAGTATCAGGGCGTGCGGGAAGAAGTGCCCAACAAGGAAAAGTATTGATACAAACCTATAACCCACAGCACCCCGTAATTCAGCAAGTATTACAAAATGATTTCAGAGGAATGTATCAAAGTCAGATAGAGGAACGCCAATCCTTTTTATATCCTCCTTTTGTACAAATGATAAAAATAACTCTCAAACACAGTAATTTTAACCGAGTAAATGAAAGTGCTGAGTGGTTTGCTAATACACTTCGTGAAGTTTTTGCTTCTCAAAGAGGGATAGACATCTTAGGTCCTGAATTCCCTCCTATTTCTCGTATTAGAAATGAATATCTGAAAGATATTTTGGTGAAAGTACACCCCTCCGAAGTCTCTTTACGTCACACTAAAGAGCATATCAAGCGTATTGAAAACAGTTTTCAAGTTATCAGCAACTTTCGTGCTATTCGGGTAAGTTATTTGGTGGAATAATTACTATTTATTTGAGATATGAATGTTCTTTTTAAAAATATCTACATAAAAAATAAGAGGCTATCTGAATTGGATAGCCTCTTGTTCTTTTTAAAAAATCTTTTATTTGTTGTAAACACTTTCTTTTTTGAAGTGTTTAGCTAACAAATAATAAACAACTGCACGGTGCTTATTTCTGTTTGATTTACCGTATTTTTCTAACACAGCTTCAATAGCTTTGTCTAACTCAGGACCGTCTTTCAAACCTAATTTTTTGATTAGGAAGTTTTGTTTTACACGGTCTAACTCTGCTTGGTCAGAGCCTGATACTTTAGAAGCATCGGCGTTGTAGATAGAAGGACCTAAGCCCACAGTTACTTTTGTTAAGAACGCTACATCTGGGTTCTTTTCACCACATTTTTCTTTCAAATCTTGGGTGTACACAGCAATTAATTCATCACGTTTGTTCATAATTTTTTATATTTAAAATTATTAATGCGGTAAAGGTAGTCATTTTTTCAATACCTCAAAATATTTTAACAAAACTTTATCATTTATTTTTCTTGGTGTATGGATTTCTAACAGCTTAGGTTTCTCTGATACTTCGAAGAAATTACTTAAATCTTTCTGTAAATCAGATAGATTAGTTGCTAACTGATAGCTAATGCCATACATTTTACAAAAATGTTCTGCTGTAAGCCTATGAGGTGTCTCAAAGAAGTATTCAAAGTTAGGATCAGTTTTATCACCGGATAGTATTCTGAAAATACCTCCACCTTGATTATTGACGAGAATCACTCTAAAGTCTTGTGGAATATATTTGTTCCAAAGAGCATTGCTGTCGTAAAAAAAACTCAAATCACCTGTAATGAACACTGTGGGCGATGCGCTTCCTACAGCAGCCCCAATAGCAGTGCTCATACTACCGTCGATACCGCTAGTACCTCGGTTGCAAAACACCTTCCAAGAAGGGTGTACTTTTATCAACTGGGCATACCTAATTGCAGAACTATTGCTTATCTGTATAATATAATCATTAGGAATATTACTGAATACCTCACTGTACACTTTAAAATCGGAGAAAGGCGCTTGGCTGATATACTCTAAATGTATTTGCTGTATCTCGTTTTTCACCTCTAACCACTGCTGTTGATAAGTAGAAGAAACATTAACCAAATTAGGGGTTACCTCCCTCAAAAAAGTATTGATATCCGCTTTAAAATGAGCTGTTAAACAGAAATACGAATCATAGCCTTTGTGCAAATCTACATTATAGTGATAAGTAGGTTTATAACTACGTAAGAACTGTTTTATCTTTTTGGAAACTACCAAGCCTCCAAAAGTAAGTAATAAATCAGGTCGTAAGGCTTCTTTTAGAACTGGGTCTCTTTCAGTATAAGTGAGCAATTTATCTATATAAGGAATAAAATGGGAGTGGTGCAAGTTAGATGTAGTTTCTGTCAATACCAATACCGAAGGGTCTTTAGCAAGCCATTCTACATATTGTGCTTCTACACTATTAGGTGCCAACACTCCTACTAATACCATTTTTTTAGCTGAATCGTTCCAATGTTTCACGAAATCAGTGGCCTTTCTCTCATTAATAATAGGTTTCTGAGGTTTTGCAGCTATATTCTTAAAAGGATAGTGCTCTTCCGTGGTGAGGTATAAGGGTTCTTCAAAAGGTATATTGATGTGCACCGGCAATTGCTCCTCTATAGCTGTATTCAGTGCCCTGTTTAGCTCGTAAAAATTGCTTTTATCGCTATGTGCTTCATCGGATAGATTGGCATTATAGGCACTGTGGTTTGCCAGTACATTCACCTGACGTATGGTTTGCCCGTCGCCTATATCTATTTTGCTGGACGGACGGTCGGCTGAGATGACCACTAATGGTATATTGCTGTAAAAAGCCTCTGAAAAAGCGGGATAGTAATTCAGCAAGGCAGAGCCCGATGTACACACCACTGCCACAGGTTGCTGTAATTGCTGAGCAATGCCCAAGGCAAAAAAAGCAGCACAACGCTCATCTACGATGCTGTAACAGTTAAAATAAGGGTCGTTGGCAAAGCCGATAGTCAGAGGGGCATTACGCGACCCTGGTGAAATAACAATGTGCTTTAATTGTTTGGCTTTACAGGCTTCTATTACATATTGTGCTAATTTTATTTGAGGTCTTTTCATCTATTTGGTGCGCTTATTTTTATGCTGATAATACTCGTATAAGGCTACCTGTGAGCGCAAAGAAGGGGTAGTATGAAGGCGATAGGTATTGTCCTGTGCCTCGTTAATTATACGTGCCTTCACATTGTCTGCCCAACTTATTTCGAAGGTGTCTATCAACTCTTGCTGTATTGCTTTGTCGTAAATAGGGCAACCTACTTCTACTCTGAATGAAATATTGCGCGTCATCCAGTCGGCTGAAGAGATGTAGAATTTAGGGTTGCCTCCGTTGGCAAAGATAAACAAACGTGGATGTTCCAAGAACTTATCAACTATACTTATTACCTCTATATTCTCACTCATTCCTTCGATTCCTGGCACTAAACAGCAAATACCACGTACAATCATTTGTATTTTTACTCCTGCACGGCTGGCTTCGTATAGCTTGTCTATCATTTTGTAGCTAGTGATGTTATTCATCTTCAGCTTGATATACGCCTCTTTGCCTGCCTTAGCATTCTTAATTTCTTCGTCTATCAGGTGTTTGAGTTGCTTTTTGGTATAGTGTGGAGATACTATTAGATGCTTGAATTTTTGCACATTGTAGTTGGTATCAAAGAAGTTAAAAATTTTGTTCACCTCTTTGAGTATCTCCTGATTGGCAGTAAACAGCGTATAATCAGTATAGATTTTAGCAGTACTTTCATTGAAGTTACCAGTGCTGATAAATCCATAACGTTTTAGTTCCTTTCCTTCTTTACGTTCAATCACACATATTTTACTGTGTACTTTCAGTCCGCGTACGCCGAAGATGACTTTTACACCTTCTGCTTTTAGCTGTTCAGCATATCGTATATTCGATTCTTCATCAAAACGAGCTTGCAATTCTATCTGTACGGTTACTTGTTTGCCATTTTTCACTGCATTGATAAGTGAATTTACTACTTGTGAGTTCTTTGCCAAACGATAAATGGTTATTTTCACCGATTTTACCTTAGGGTCAAGGGCAGCTTCCCTCAAAAACCATATAATGTTAGAAAAAGTATGGTAAGGCGTGTATTGCAAATAGTCTTTTTCGGCAATTTTCTTTAGCAAACTCTCTTCTGAGGTGAGTCCTTGTACAGGTAGTGGCTGTATAGAGGCATATGTCAAATCCTTACGCCCTAAGCTGGGGAAGTTCATAAAGTCACGGCGGTTATGGTAGCGCCCTCCTGGGATTACGCTGTCGGTTTTCATAATACCCATTTTCTCTAATAAAAATTGCAAGGTGTCCTTGTCTATCATCTTGTCGTACACAAAGCGCACCGGCTCGCCTTTGCGTCTGTCTTCTATACTGGTCGAGAGTTTCTCGATAAAGCTCTTGCTCAAATCATCGTCTATGTCCAACTCGGCATCACGGGTGATTTTAATCATATTTGCCGTAAGCGATTCGTAATTGAAAATATTAAATATCTTGTGCAAGCAAAAGCGTATCACATCATCAAGCATAATAATATAATGCTTATCCCCTATTTGAGGCAACTCTATAAAACGGTCGAGGGTAGCAGGCAACTCAATAAGGGCATACTGTATTTTTTCTTTATAAACACGTGATGAAAAGAACTTTTGTACTCCTGAGGCTTTTTCGTCTTCTTCTTTTAGGGTCATTTTCACTGCCAAATACGCCACATCGTCTTTCAGTTGTGGGAATTTCTCTAAATCGTTAAGGATAATAGTAAAGAGGGCGGGGCGTACTTTGTCGTAGAAATAGGTATTTACAAAGGCTTCGTGCTCGGGTAATAACGTCTTTTCATCTACTATAAATATCTGCTCTTTCTCCAATTCCTTGGTAATAGTGGCAATAATTTTCAAGCTCTCATCTTGTAGCTGTATTACCTCTTTGGTAATTTCTTCCAAGAGCTCTTTGGCGTGTACCCCCAGTTCTTTATCTGAGGTTTCGTTCATCGCCACTCGTTTTACAGTAGCGTAACGCACTTTAAAGAACTCATCTAAGTTGTTCGAGAAGATACCCGCAAAACGCAAACGTTCCAATAGAGGCACTCGCTCATCGGCTGCCTCTTGAAGTACGCGTGCATTGAATTTTAGCCAACTCAATTCGCGGTTGATATATTGATTTTTTATCTTCATTTTACTTCATTTTGAGCCATTTCCACACCTCTCTATAGCTGGCTTTTTTGCCGTACATCAAAATACCAATGCGGTATATCTTAGATGCTAATTTAATGACCGCAAAGAAAGTGAGATACAAAATAACGAGAGAAATCAGTACTTCCCACCACGCTACCCCAAACGGTATACGCATCAACATTACTACGGGCGAAGTGAGAGGTATGTATGAAAACACTACCGAAATCGTACCGTGAGGCTCTTCAATTACCGAGAACATACCTACATAAAAGGCTAATATTAGCGGTAATAATATAGGCATTAGGAACTGTTGTGTGTCAGTTTCGTTGTCTACCATTGCGCCAATCATCGCATAAAGCGAACTGTATAGCAAATAACCTCCTATGAAGAACAATAGGAACACCACAAAGGTTTCCGCAAAAGGGAAATGGTACAAAGCAGCCACTATATTGTTGATTTCCGACACGTTTCCCGCTCCTTGTACCGCTTGTGCAGAGGTATTTACTTCAAAGAAGGAGGGTGCTAATGCCAACAGTACTCCACCTATAACTATCCATATCGCAAACTGGGTAAGACCTGCCAATGAAGTACCCAATATCTTGCCTAACATTAGTTCAAAAGGCTTAACTGATGAGATAATGATTTCCACAATGCGATTGGTTTTCTCCTCTATCACACTGCGCATTATCATATTACCATAGATGATGATAAACATAAAAATAAGATACCCCGCTATGCCTCCAATGGTTATTTTCATTACGTTATCCAACTCCGAGGTCTTCTCTCCCGTAAAATTCTCCATTTGTATGCTTATATGCGTTTTAGCGGCATCTATCTCTTTTTTGTCAATCCCTTTTTTAGTAAGGTTATGCTGAAAGAGTGTCCGCTCCATAGCATTAGTAAGCTCACTGGTAAGCGATAACGAAGGCGACTCTTCACTATAAAAAGCAATATTTTGGTCGCCTTTATCAGGGATATACAACAATCCGTATTTGCTTTTTGCTAACACTTCGGCTTTGGCATCTTTGAGTGAAACATTGCTGAGATATTCGTACTGAATAGTCTCGGTATTCTCAAAAGTGTTGGTATAGAGTCCGCTCTCGTCTACAATCACAATATCCTTAGCCTTGCTCTTATTGTTTACGTTGGTCAAAAAACCAATCACAAGCGCAAAGATAACAAGTATCAGCGGACTTACAAACGTCATTATTACAAACGACCTATTACGTATTTTATTTAAGTACTCTCTTCGAGTAATAATTCCTAAGTATTTCATCTTAATTTGTCAATTTATGCTATCTAAAAGTCTCTTTTGTGTCGCTACAGCTCCTCCTTTTGGAGGTTTGATTACGGACTGTCTCCCTTTGGAGGGGGAACGAAGGAGGTTAAAAATCTATATTCAATAAAGAACCTTCCCTATCTTTATTCACTTACTCCGTTATAGCAGACAACCTTTCAGACATCTTATACTATTCTTTCAATTTATTAATGGTCGATATAAAAATCTCATCTACTGAGGGGATAGATTCTACAAAGTGCGTTACTTCGGCACGTGTAGTGAGGTATTGCAACAAATCGTTAGCCGTTTGTCCCTCTTTCTTCTGGATATGTAATTTTAACTCGTCATATAGCGTTTTAAAATTTGTCTCACTCACTTCAAATTGGCTTTTAAGTTCAGCTAAGAGGGCTGTTTTCTGCTCTTCAGCAACTTTTAAACCTACTTCATACAAGTTGTTTTTATAAGCCCTCTTAATGTCGATGAGCTTACCATCTAATATCTTACGTGATTTATTGATTAGCGCAATATGGTCGCACAACTCTTCAACCGATTCCATTCGGTGAGTAGAGAAGATAATCGTTGCTCCTTGCTCCCGTAAGTATAGAATTTCGTCCTTGATAATATTCGCATTAATGGGGTCGAAACCGCTAAAAGGCTCGTCGAATATCAGCAGTTTAGGGTTGTGAAGTACAGTTACCAAAAATTGAATTTTCTGTGCCATACCTTTGGAGAGCTCTTGTACTTTTTTGTGCCACCAATCGCCAATATCAAGGCGGTTGAACCAAAATTTAAGTCGCTCCTTAGCTTCTTCCTTGCTCAATCCTTTCAGTTGTGCTAAATACAAAGCCTGCTCACCTACCTTCATCGTTTTGTACAAACCACGTTCTTCGGGTAAATAGCCTATTTGTGCCGTATGCTTAGGTTGTAACAGTTCTCCGTCGAAGAACACTTTACCCGCATCGGGCAATACAATTTGGTTGATAATACGTATCAGTGAGGTTTTTCCCGCCCCATTAGGTCCCAGCAGACCAAAGATACTCCCCTTAGGGATATGTAACGACACATCGTCTAAAGCCGTATAGTCGCCGTATTGTTTACTAATATTTTCTATTCTAAGCATTTATTTAATGGTTACTGATAAATGATTAACAGTTAATTCTAAAGTGCAAAGATATAGCAATTCAAACTCAAAAGCAAATATTTGTCATTGGTTTGTATTCAGTAACTTTGCTAATGGTTGTTTTTTACTACAAAGTTTTTTTGCGTTTTCCTCGCAATATACCCCATTTTAACACTTTTTTCTCAATAATAAGAAGAGCATTTTTTATGAGTTGATATACAGCATACTAAGGGCTTATCTTCGCCTTAGCTTCGGTTTAGGTTCGCCTTACCTTCGCTCTTCCTTCGGTTGAGATGGCTCAAAAGTAAAAGATAAAAATTAAACCAATATATTGTTTATCAATATTTTGTATTTTTGAGGTTCAAAATAAGATCTTTTGGTATAAATTTAAAAAATCTACGGTATTTAATATTCTTTAACAGAAAAATCTCAGTACATTTTAGTTCATTACCCCAAGCCCCAATCTGTCCTATTCTATTCACTTAATCATCATTATTAGTATTATTGGCATTTCTAGTATTAACTTCGGTATTATTGATATTATTGGTATTAACTCGGTATTAATTTTATAAATAACTTGCCGTTTTAAATAAAAATCGTACTTTTGCATCTCAAAAATAAATACTAATGATTGCTTTAAATTTTATATGGAATTCTAATGAGATTCTTGCCTCTTTAAACCTACCTTTTATAGGTACTTTTTCACTTCGCTATTACAGCTTGATGTTTATCGTAGCTTTTAGCTTGGGGTGGTTTCTCACTAAAAAAATATACCTCAACGAAGGTAAAACAGTACAACAGCTGGACACCTTGTTCGTTTATACCGCTATAGCTACCTTAGTAGGCGCACGTTTAGGCGATTGCTTATTTTACAATTGGGATTATTTCAAAGACCACTTGCTCGAAATCTTTTTACCTATTAAAGAGAAACCCGGTGGCGGTTGGGAGCTTACAGGCTTTTCGGGTTTAGCAAGTCACGGAGCTGCCGTAGGTATTATTATCGCAATGATACTGTATGTGCGTAAGTATAAAGATATTAGCCTATCGTGGATATTAGACCGTGTGGTGATTCCTATCACTATCGGAGGTATGTTTGTGCGCTTTGGTAACTTTTTCAATTCCGAAATCAACGGCAAAATAGTAAGCAATACTTATCCGTTAGGGGTGAAATTTGTACAAGGCGGAGCTATCTCTCCCCGTCGAGCAATGGCTATTACTGAACAAACCGACCCTCAAACTGCTTATAAACTCATTGCTCACGACCCCCGTTATGCTGATATTTTAGCTTCTATCCCTTACCAACACCCTGCACAATTATACGAAGCCTTTGGCTATTTTTGCTTGTTTTGGGTATTGTGGTACGTGTATTGGAAAACTGACAAAAAAGACCAACCTTACTTTATCTTTGGACTATTTTTAGTAGCCTTGTGGAGTATTCGTTTTGCAGTGGAATTTGTAAAAGAAAGTCAAGGAGGTTTCGAAAGCTCTCTCGGTTTGCTTTCCACTGGTCAGTGGCTCAGTATTCCATTTATCTTAGCAGGTTTCTACTTGTTATTCAGAAATCGCATCGAAACACGTAAGTATTAATATTAATTTTGTGAACATTTTAGAACTTAATTAGAGTTAAAATTTAAATTTTATAATTAGAATGCAATTTTTTAGAAAACACTTTGTAACTGTAGCATTAGTATTGGTAGCCTTAGCAGCTATTGCCCTTATTTTACCTCGTTTTTTCGGTGGTAATAAAACTGAACAAATCGTAGAAATCACTGCTGATGACATTCAGTTTTCCAAAGATGGTGAACTCTCTATCTTTAAGAACGACTCTCTTATCCAAACTATTGAAGTTGAATTTGCTAAGAATGATATCGAACGCTCCTTAGGACTAATGTACCGCTCTTCAATGGACGAACATCAAGGAATGTGGTTTATTTTTCCAGAAGAAGCTCCTCGTTCTTTCTATATGAGAAATACTGAAATACCTTTGGATATCATCTATTTAGATAAAGATAAAAAGGTGGTAAGTATAGCTAAAAATGCTCGCCCTTACGACGAAACCTCTTTACCCTCAGAGAAACCCGCTATGTATGTATTAGAAATCAATGGAGGATTGTCCGATAAATGGGGAATTGAAAAAGGCGATAGAATGGAAGTAAAATAAGTACTCCTATTTGCAAATATGGAAGAACAAGTAATATTAGTGAACGAACACGATACTCCCATAGGCTTAATGGGGAAGCTTGAAGCGCACCAAAAAGCCTTATTACATAGGGCTTTCTCGGTATTTATACTCAACGATAAAGGGGAGATTATGCTACAACAAAGAGCTCCGAGCAAATATCATTCGCCTAACTTGTGGACGAATACTTGTTGCAGTCATCCACGTCAGGGCGAGACAACTATTGAAGCAGGCAAGCGTCGCTTACAAGAAGAAATGGGTTTTGTTACAGAACTTACCGATATATTGAGTTTTATCTACAAAGCTCCTTTTGATAACGGGCTTACAGAGCACGAACTCGACCATATTCTCATAGGATACTATAACGCCTCCCCTACTATCAACCCTGAAGAAGTAGCCGATTGGCGTTGGGAACTTCCAGAAAAGATAAAGGAAGATATTGCTAAACACCCGCATCGGTATACTGAATGGTTTAAGATTATTTTCGATAAATTCTTACATCAAGTACTAAAAGGATAAACAAAAGAGGCTATTTGAAAAATCAAATAGCCTCTTTTGTTATTTATAATCATTAATTTATCCCTTCTTCGCAAAAAACTCTTCTATACCTTTATTCTCTTTTTTCTTACTTCTATATTTAAAATAATAAGCTAACATCTTGTAATAAAGTTTAGCTGCCAAGAAAGCTGTAGGCTTAGGCTGCGGACTATCCATTAGTTCTACAATGTCAAACGCTACCACATTACATTTTTTAAACACTTTACGTAAGAGTTTTAGAGTAGGGTACCATTGCAATCCTCCTGGTTCAGGAGTGCCTGTTGAAGGTGCAATAGCAGGATCGAAAGCGTCTAAATCTATCGTTATATATACATTTCCCGATACCTTGTCAAGTACATCTTCAACCCATTCTTTGTTTTTAGCTATTTCGTGAGCGAAAAATACACGTCCTTTTGGTAAATACTGCTTCTCTTCTACATCCATCGAGCGAATACCTACTTGTACCAATTTGTGTTTTTGGTTGGCTTCAAATACGGCACAAGCGTGATTAGAGGTTGAACCGTGATATTCAGGGCGCAAATCAGTATGGGCATCAAGTTGCAATACTGTGAGTTTTTCATACTTTTCACCTACGGCACGTATAGAACCAATAGACACTGAGTGTTCTCCACCAAAAAGAGTAAAGAGCTTATCTTCGTGCTTCAATAGTTCTTGTGTTTTTTCATAAACCGCTTGTGTCATTGCCTCAGGCGAACTGTTTTCGCTTACTTCACCTGCTAAAAACACTCCGTTGAGATAAGGCTCGGTATCTGTTTCAATATCGTATAATTCCATATTTTCTGAGGCATCTAAAAACAATTCAGGTCCTTTATCGGCTCCTTTACCCCAAGTAGACGTACCATCATAAGGTACCGTTACCAGTATTACTTTCGAGTTTTCCAGCGTTGCATTTTCTGTTGGAATACCTGCATATGTTCTTTTCATTATCTGATTTATTTAATAAATAGGGCACAAAGATAATAAAAAAATCCTAAGTTTAAACACTTAGGATTTTTTTAACGCACAACACTACTAAGATTATAGGTCTATCGCAATCGGTCTGCTGATTTTACGAGCTTCTCGTCCCGTCTGATAGCCTTGTTGGCTAAAAACAAAAAAACGATAGAAAGCACGGGTACGAAAACCCCAACACCTTTCTCCGAAAGCAAGCCTTCTCCAGATGAGTTTAGCATTCGATATACAAATATTCCTAGTAAAGTAAAATTTATAAGGACGTTCAGCCAGTTAAGCCACTGCTGAACACTTCTTTTCTTATATTTAAATATGGTGTATAGAGCCAATATTGCTGTTATCCCTAATAAGATACTCCTAAGCCAATCTATACTGAAAAGCATCGGGACGGCTACGGTAGCTACAATCACTACCAACAGCATATAAATAGTTTGTATTCTCTGAATCATTCTTTTTTGTTTTGAACGTGCAAATATAGTACTTTTTCTAAAACCTGAAAAATATTTTACTTTAATTTATCAAAACCATTACCATAAACCCCCATTACGTTGGTCTTCGTTACAAAGGCAGCAGGATCTATTGTTCGCACCAAACGGAAGATAGAAGTAGCCTCTGTGCGGCGAGCTATTACAATCACTATTTTTTGTGAGGATTTAGAATACCAACCTATCCCATCGATAATAGTACAACCGCGTTTGAGTTCACTATTGATGTGGTTCGCTATCTCATCATAGTGTTTAGAGAAGATAAACAACTGCACCGACTGTCTTGCTCCATTGATAACAATTTCTACCATCTGCCACATCAGAGGTAAGAGGATAAGTCCATAAATAGTCTTTTCGAGTGAATTGTCTTGGCGTTCCAAAATGAAGAAAGACGATAGCACAATACACACGTCCACCACCAAAAGAATACGCGCTATACTGATGCTGTAATACTTGGTAATAACAAAGCCTATTATATCAGTGCCTCCTGTACTTCCGTTAGCTGAATAAACCAATCCTAAACCCGTACCGCATAGCAATCCTCCCATAATTACATTTAAGAAGTCGTCTCTCAAAGGAGGGTGTTCTATAAAGTAAGGCATTAAATACTCTTTCCCAGCCCAAATCAATCCCGATAAAATAGTTATAGAGATGAGTGTTCGGTAGGTGAATTGCTTACTCATTGCTTTAAAGCCTATCACCAAGAGTATAAAGTTGATAATCCAATAGGTAATAGCCAAGTCGGCTCCTAACTTATAATTTAGAATAAGACAGATACCTGCCAAACCTCCTGTTACTATCCCATTAGGCATTATAAAGCCTGTAATTCCTATCGCATATGATATAAGCCCTAAGATGATAATAAGATAATCCTTTATGTAAAAAGACTTTAAGTATTTAATAGTCTTGCTATCTGCTATTGCCATAACACTACTTTAATTTTACAATGATTCTTTGTCGTTTATTTTTTAGGCGCAAAAGTACTATTTTTAATTGAATGTGCAAACCAAAACTGAAAAAGTGTTTTTAATTATTGCAAACTCTCTTTTATACGTCTTATAGCTTCTCGTAGGTCTTTCTCAGAAGCGGCATACGAAAAGCGAATACAATTAGCATCACCAAAAGCTTCACCTGTAACAGTAGCTACCATTGCTTCTTCTAACAGATACAAAGAGAAGTCGGTTGCGTTGTGGATATTGCGACCTCTTAGGGTTTTGCCAAAGAAAGACGATACATCAGGGAACACATAAAAGGCACCTTCGGGGACGTTGAGTTTAAACCCGTCAATCTCACTTAGGAGTTCTAATACTAAATCTCTACGCCTTTTAAACTCGTCTACCATATATTGTATTTTGCTCTTAGGTGCTTTCAGGGCAGCGATAGAAGCGCGTTGAGCTATGGCATTAGCACCGCTGGTTATTTGTCCTTGTACTTTGGTACAGGCTTTAGCAATCCATTCAGGGGCACCCATATAACCTATGCGCCAGCCAGTCATTGCAAAGGCTTTGGACATTCCATTTACGGTGATGGTACGTTCATAAAGTCCGTCGATTTCGGCTACACTAGTTACTCTCTCATTGGTGAAGTTGATATACTCATAAATCTCATCAGAGAGAATAAAGATGTTAGGGTGTTTTCTAAGCACTACGGCTAGAGCTTCTAATTCTTCTTTGCTGTATATAGAACCACTGGGGTTACAAGGGGTATTAAACCATACCATTTTAGTTTTAGGAGTAATAGCCACCTCCAACTGAGCTGGAGTTATTTTGAAGTCGTTCTCAATGGTTGTGTGAACCTCTATGGGAACGCCTCCTGCCATTTTAGCTATTTCCTTATAACTCACCCAATAAGGAGCAGGAAATATCACCTCATCACCGGGATTGAGCATCGCCAAGGCTACATTTGCCAAGCATTGTTTAGCTCCCGTAGATACTACTATTTGTGAAGGCTTGTAATGAAGGTTATTGTCGCGTCTGAACTTTTCGCAAATCGCCTCTCTCAAATCCAAATAACCATCGATAGGAGTATATTTGCTGTAGTTCTGCTGTACTGCCTCGATAGCTGCTTCTTTTATAAAATCAGGGATATCGAAATCGGGTTCGCCTAAGCTAAGACCAATGATGTCCTTGCCTTCGGCTTTTAGTTCACGCGTTTTGGCTGCCATTCCTAAGGTAGCCGATACTTCCATAGCGTTGATACGGTCAGATAAATACTGTTTCATACTGTTTTAAAAAGTTTATTTCAGTTGTAATTCTACCCATACAGGCAAATGGTCGGAAGGATAGAGACCATCGATGCGGGTTTCTATAATTTTATATTGTTTTACTTTTATAGACTTCTGAACAAAGATAAAATCTATATGTCCTTTTAAAGGTTCATCGGTTTTAAAAGCATTGAAAGTACCCATATTAGGTGTTTTATTAGTGGGTGATAACTGGGTATCGTACAACTGAGATGCTATTTTTTGCACGGCAGGGTGCTCAGTAGGAAGATTGAAATCACCCATTAAGATGACTTTCCCGCCTTTAGCAATCTCCTTGATTTTTTGCAATACCAAATCGGCACTTTGTACCTGAGCTACTTTGCCTTCGTGGTCGAAATGGAGATTGAACACCCAAAAGGTCGTCTTTTTATCTTTGAGTTTTACCCAAGAGCAGATGCGGTTACAGCAAGTAGCGTCCCAGCCTAAGGAAGGCACCTCAGGAGTTTGAGAAAGCCAAAAGTTCCCCTTGTCGAGCAAGGTAAAACGACCTTTTTTGAAGAAAATAGCCGAATGTTCACCCGCTTCTTTGCCGTCGTCACGCCCTACGCCTTCACGCTGATAAGTAGGGAAGCGTTCTTCCAAAAACTTAAGTTGGTGTGGTAAGGCTTCTTGTACTCCAAAGATATCGGGGTTTGCCTCTGTAAGCACTGTAAATACCTTTTCTTTCCTATTGCCATCAGTCCAAGCGTTTACACCGTCTTGAGGAACTTCGCAACGAATGTTATAAGTCATTACGGTTAGGTCTTGCGCTATGGAAAAAGTAGGCAAGACACATAAAATAAATAATAATGGTTTCATAAATAATGTTACTTTTAAATCATTCTTTTCGGTAAATGGGGTAAATAGGTTTGTCTTCTTCTTTCCCTAAAACACTATCAAAAAAGTTCCAATTAAAGAAAGAATCAGGTGCTTGAGGTTCTAAGGTTTCTAACAGATAGTGTTTAGCGGGTTGCGCTACCTCAATAAGATAATCGCCTTTGTAAAGTTGTACTTTTTCTTTCTGAGGACTCACTTGTGTTTGGTGATGTAAATAATGCCCCTCAAACGGATAGGTATAAGTTTTAAAACTCTCAATGCGATAAGATGTTACATTCATCAGCGTATCTTTCTCTATTTCTGTTATTGCTACACCGTTAGCTTTTAGGCGATCAATTACTCTTTGCCATACTTTAGGAACGATATAACTTTGAGGAATACTAACACTCTGCACGGGTTTAAAATGATTGTAAAGAGGTTTTTCATCTACTTTTGTATATTGAGTGGAATCTATTTCCCATTCCAACGAATATTCTTTTTGTGCATTATCAGCCTCTGTTTGTTTGATTTTTACTTGCTTGATATACTGATTGTCAGCATCGGCTATTTCTACAAGGGTTTTCATCATCTCATAGTTAGCTTCTACGCGTTGTTTGTAGGGTTTCAGCCCATTAGTATTAATGCGGATACTCATACAGTTCCACAAGCTGACATAACCAGTGGCATATCGAGGAATATCGGGGTGTGAGGATAAGGTTAATTGCTTAAAAGGGGTTCTCAAACTATCGCTTTGTAAAGGAAGTTGCCTTTTTTCTAACTGCTGAGAGAGACGTGGCAATAAAGCATCACGTACATAACCTCCTGTAAAAACACCTAACTTCTCAATTTGTGAGGTAGAATAGCTTAACACATAAGGAGCATTAACTACATCAGTTACGTGGTTATCAATAAAGATATCTGGCTGTACTTCTTGTAAGATTTTAGCAAACGACAAGGTATTTTCTACATCAGCTTTTACAAAATCGCAGTTCAAATTGTAGTTTGCTTCACTATTTTTCTTACCTGTGAGCATTCCGCCTATATTGTACACTGGGATAGTTACTACTATCACATTTTTGGAAAGCTTGATTTCATTCTGCGCCAAATTACGAAAGAGCAACATAGTAGCGTCCACTCCATCAGGTTCGTTGCCGTGAATAGCACTATTGATAAAAACAATGGTTCTATCTTTGTGATACTTGGAGAGATTAAACTCGGCATCGGGACTGTAGATTACCAGGTGCAATGGCTGACCATTATCGGTTTGCCCCATTGTTTTAAAGGAAATAGATGCAAACTCTTTCGATAAATCTTTGTAGTACTCTATTACTTCCTCATACGATGAGCTCTTGGTACCATCAGTTTGCTCAAAGGGTGTTTGGTAGTTTTCTCTTGGAGAGAAGAAAGGTGTATCACAACCCGTGAGAAGCAAGAATAGTACTATGTGGGTAATGTATTTCATTTTTATC
Organism: Capnocytophaga sp. oral taxon 324 str. F0483; assembly: GCF_000318315.2. Taxonomy (NCBI): domain Bacteria; kingdom Pseudomonadati; phylum Bacteroidota; class Flavobacteriia; order Flavobacteriales; family Flavobacteriaceae; genus Capnocytophaga; species Capnocytophaga sp. oral taxon 324. The sequence goes on from NZ_KB291526.1 coordinate 56,185, forward strand.
ATATATTCAGTGTTTACTTTTTTGTGTCAGACACCCAATAGAATCTTCCATATTTCTTATTAGGAAGTACCTTTATAAGCCATTTTACGTGAGTAGATATTCCCGTATGATTTAAAATAGCAATTCCGTCAGCCAGTAAATGGTCTGGATTATCATTTTCATCTAAATCATAATCAAAGACAGATACTTCCATATTTTCTTTTAACTCTATTTCATTTCCTTCTGAATCTTTTATAATATCCAGTCGTGAGAGAAAGTACATATCATCAAAAGGAGTATTAAAGTCTACCCATATTCTTGGTTTATCTAATATCGAAACATCATACAAAATATCCTGTGGTATTGATACGATTGTTCCGTCTTGTTTTTTATAAGAAAACATCTTTGTCATCTATTATATTTTTTTATATAGGACAAATTTCCATTTGCCCTACGCATAGCAAAAAGCAATTGATTATCTTACCAATCAACTTAGCCAAAGTTTGGTGCGAGCCATACAGGGCAATTACAAATTGGCTATTTGATTGACCTTATACCTTTGTCGAACAAACTTACCTTATAGCCTAAGGCTTTGGCATCATTGGCACTATAAGCTACACAAAAATCACCTGCTAAGCCACAAAATACGAGTTCTGTAATGCCTTTGTCTTGCAAAAAGCCGTGTAATCCTGTGTTGTTCTGTTTATTATTATCAAAAAAAGCACTGTAGCTATCCACTTCGGGGTTCATTCCTTTGCGAAAGATGGCTGCAATGGGACGAATATCTAAATCTTTATGCAGTTCAGCTCCGAAAGTACCTTGCACACAGTGGTCTGGCCACAGTATTTGGTCGATACCTCCGAGCTGTATTACTTCAAAAGGCTTTTTACCAGCGTGCTGACTTGCAAAACTTTTATGAGTAGCAGGGTGCCAATCTTGTGTTGCAACAATAAGGTCATACCCTTGTGTCATTTCGGCATTGATAAAGGGAATTATTTGGTCGCCTTGGGGTACAGGTAATGTACCGGTAGGCATAAAATCGTTTTGAACATCTATAATTACAAGTGCTTTCATAGTAAATCTTTTCTAAACTAATGATTAATGATTAATGGTTAATGGTGAGTTAGGAGGGATTATACGAAATCTTATGTGATAAACAGTGTGAGCCACACTAGCAAATAAGCAATGAACGAACAAAAGACGAACAAAAGACGAACAAAAGACGAACAAATGACGAAGAAATGACGAACAAAAGACGAACAAATGACGGTGCGAGCCGCACGGGCAAATGAACAATGAACGAACAAATGACGGTGCGAGCCACACGGGCAAATGAACAATGAACGAAGAAAAGGTATAGTAAAGTTATTGTTATATTGGAAATAAAAAGTACTTTACCTCGCTTCTTCTACATTTCTATCAATCTCCTCTACCTTTGGCTTTTGTGGCAAAGGTACAGCTTTTTTGAATATTATTGCTATCTTTGCCAAAAAAATATTTTACCAATGCACTTTTTATCAGAAGATTTAGAAAATTACGCTTGCGAACATACTGACAGCGAACCTCCTTTACTGCAAGAACTCAGTAGGCGCACTCACCTTACTGTATTGCAACCGAGAATGATTAGTGGTCATTTACAAGGGCGTTTCCTCAGTTTGCTCTCTAAATTGATACAGCCTAAAACTATTTTGGAAATAGGCACTTACACGGGCTACGCAACCCTCTGTTTGGCAGAAGGTTTGGCAATTGATGGTGTTTTGCATACTATCGACATCAAAGAGGAACTCACTGACCTGCAAAGGGAGTTTTTTGACCGGAGTGGCTATGGGGCGCAAATTGTGCAACACTTAGGCAAAGCAGCCGATATTATCCCTACTCTCAGCACTACTTTCGACCTTGTTTTCATAGATGCTGACAAACAGAATTACGCTCATTATTTTGATTTGGTGATAGAGAAAATGAACTCAGGAGGTGTTATCCTCTCTGACAATGTGTTGTGGAGTGGTAAAGTAGTGCAAGAAGTAAAGCCTTCGGATAAACATACCCAAGCCTTAATGGCTTACAACCAAAAACTAAAAGAAGACCCTCGTATAGAGACAGTGCTACTCCCCATACGGGACGGTATTACCATATCGAGAGTAAAATAGAGCGATTGAAAAATTAATCCTCATTTTTATATTGTTATTTGTTAATTATTTTATACCTTTGTACCTGTTTTAAAAAGCAATTCATTGGATGAGAATATTCTTAGCAACCATATTTCTGATACTTAGTAGTCCTCTTCTGCGTGCGCAAGATACTACCCACAAAAAGGATTTAAAAGTGGGATTGGTACTCAGCGGTGGAGGAGCGAAAGGGTTAGCACATATAGGAGTACTAAAAGTGTTGGAAGAAGCAGGGGTGCGCATCGATTACATCGGGGGTACGAGTATGGGGGCTATGGTAGGAGCTTTGTATGCAGCGGGATATTCAGCTAATGAGTTGGACTCTATCTTCCGTCAGTTAGACTTTGATAAACTCTTGCAAGACAAGACTTCACGCCGTGCTAAATCATTACACGAGCGCTATATATACGACCGTTATGCAGTAGCATTGCCTTTCAATAACTTCAAAGTAGGGTTGCCTCGTGCGGTATCAAAAGGACAAAACATCTACAACGAGTTTGTGAAACTACTCTATCCGGTGAATGAAATCTATGATTTTTCGCAGTTACCCATTCCTTTCTTGTGTGTAGCAACGGATATAGAAACAGGTAAAGGAGTAGTACTCGAAAACGGTTTCTTGCCTCAAGCGATACAAGCAAGCGGTTCGTTTCCTTCGCTATTCGATTTGGTAGAAATAGATGGTAAATGGCTTACCGATGGCGGTATTGCCGATAATTATCCGGTAGACGAAGTTAAGAAAAAAGGAATGGATATTATCATAGGGGTAGATGTACAGAGTCCGCTAGCAAAACGAGAGGAGATTAACTCTTTTTTGAGTATTTTTTCGCAGATTACTACCTTCCCGATGATAGATAATATGCCAAAAAAAATAAAAGAGACCGATGTGTACATCAAACCTAATATAGAGGGATTCAACGTTATTTCGTTTGATAAAGGAGAGACAATCATCAACAATGGCAAAATAGCAGCGGAACATTTTCTACCAAGATTGCGTGAGATTGCAGCTCAACAAAAACATACAGAGGAAAGAGAACGAATACAAAAGATAGATTCCTTTTACTTAAAAGACGTCCATTTTCATAACAACGAACACTTTTCGCGTAGTTATTTGCGCGGTAAACTACACTTGAAATATTTAAACCGTAAGATTTCGTTCGAGCAACTGAACGACGGAATCGACAACTTGATGGCTACTAACAATTTCCATTCTATCAATCACCAGATTAGGCACACTTTTGAAGGGGAACATATAGACTTTTATTTAAGAGAGAATCCGCAACGCACCTTTTTGAAATTTGGGATACATTATGACAATCTGCTAAAAACAGGGTTCTTGATGAACTATACTCGGAACTATTTCTTACAAAGCAGTGATTTTCTTTCTCTCGACCTTATTGTAGGAGATAACATACGCTATCAGTTTGATTATTTTGTGGATAAGGGATTTTACATCAGTTATGGATTGCGATCTAAGTTTGTGCAATTCGACCGAAAGCTGAACACAAAACGCTTATCTAACTACCGAATAGAGCGGTCGGAGCTCAACCGAATGGACGTAGAGGCTTACGACTGGGTAAATCAGCTGTATTTGCAAACACTTTCGGGTAATGGTTTTGTATTTGGCTTAGGAGTAGAGCACCGTAAAATACAGTTTGATACTGAGCAAGTGTATTCAATAAGTTCAGCGACTTCGTATTCGGAAAAGAGTCATATAGGCAGTTTGTATTCTTATCTTAAATACGACAGCTTTAACAATAGCTTTTTCCCCAGTAGAGGGGTGTACTTCAATACACAGTTCAATTTTTATGCACTTGCCTCAAACTACTCAGATTTTAACAAATTTACAACGGGTAAAACAGAGTTATCATTTGCTTTTCCTATCTTGCCAAGATTGAGCGCACGAGTAGGATTAGAAGGTGGTGTTACCATAGGAGGCTCTAATGTATACTCATTAGACTTCTTTTTAGGAGGGTATAACAAGAATGTATTTGCGAACTATTCACCTTTTTACGGCTATGATTTTTTGAGCATTGGTGCTAAAAACTACTTAAAATCAGAATTGGTAATAGATATCCAACCCTTTAAGAAACAACACTTGCTATTATTAGCGAATATTGCTAAAGCAGACAACAATCTTTTTGAGAGTTTCGAATGGAAGAAATACCCAGACTATTCGGGGTATGGGATAGGATATAGCATTGAGAGCTTTTTAGGTCCTATAGAACTGAAGTGCACTTACTCACCTGAAATAAGACAAGCGATATGGCTGTTTAATATAGGGTACTGGTTCTGATTAGGTAAAAGGTAAAAGGTAAAAGCGGTAGCGACTAAATACTAACAACTGATAACTAAAAACTAATAATTAATAAATATAATGAAAATAACAGAGTTAGAACCAAAACAGTTATGGGCGAACTTTGCGAGCTTGAATGCCGTGCCTCGTCCATCAAAAAAAGAAGAGAAAGTCATTGCTTTTATGGTGGCTTTTGGCAAAAGTTTAGGGCTTGATACCTACCAAGACGAAACGGGCAATGTAATCATTAAAAAGCCCGCTACGGCAGGAATGGAAAACCGCAAAACAGTAGTGTTACAATCACACCTCGATATGGTACACCAAAAGAACAATGATACGGTATTCGACTTTAGTACGGAAGGTATCAAAATGTTAGTAGATGGCGACTGGGTACGTGCTGATGGTACAACTTTGGGAGCCGATAATGGTATTGGTGTTGCGAGTATTATGACCATCTTACAAAGTAAGGATATCCCCCACCCTGCTCTTGAAGCTCTCTTTACTATTGACGAAGAAACAGGAATGACGGGTGCTAAAGGGCTCAAAGGCGGATTGCTCTCTGGTGATTTCCTTCTCAACTTAGATACTGAGGAAGACGACGAAATTGATATAGGATGTGCCGGTGGTGTAGATGTATCGGCGTTTAGAGAGTACGACGTAGTAGATACGCCTGATAATTCAGTAGGCTATACACTTACCATAAAAGGATTGCACGGCGGACATAGTGGTACAGATATCCATAAGGGTTATGCTAATGCCAACAAACTGATGAACCGTATATTATTCACTTGTACTGAGAAATTTGGTTTGCATATTGCAAGTGTAGATGGAGGCGGTTTGCGCAATGCTATTCCGAGAGAAAGCGTAGCGGTGGTAACTATTAATAAAAACGACGAAGTGGCTTTTAAAAAAGAAGTAGCTACGCTTACCCAAGCACTCCAACACGAGTATTCAGTAACTGAACCGACTCTTACAGTATTGCTTGAACCTACTGCGGTACCTGAGAAAGTAATGGAAGAAGAAGAACAAGAAGATGTATTACGCGCTCTTTACGCAGCCTTCAATGGAGTGTACAAAATGAGTCAGACGATTGCTGACCTTGTAGAAACCAGCAATAACGTAGCAAGAGTACAAATTAAAGACGGCGAAATAAACGTGTATTGCCTCACTCGTTCGGCTTCAAAAACTTCTAAATATGATTTGGCTGATACGATTCGCAGTAGTTTTGAGTTAGCTGGATTTGAAGTAGAATACACCGGTAGTTACCCAGGTTGGGAACCCAAAGTAGATGCTGAAATCTTGAAGATTGTAAAAGCACAATACGAAACGCTCTTCGGTGAAACACCTAATGTAGTAGCTTGCCACGCAGGCTTAGAATGTGGCATTTTAGGAACCCACTACCCCGAAATGGAAATGGTGAGCTTTGGTCCTACTATCAAAGGGGCACACTCGCCTGCTGAAAAGGTAAATATAGCTTCTGTACAGAAGTTTTGGAAGTTCTTACTAGCGATATTGCAACATATTCCTAACAAATAAGAGCAAGTATATACTTATTTATATAAAAAAGGGAAAGCTATCTGATTGATAGCTTTCCCTTTTTCAAATGTTATAAACTTTTTATATTACTTATTTAAGGCTTCCGACCATATCTTCAGGGCGTACCCATTTATCGAAGTCTTCCGGAGTTACATAGCCTAAACGCACAGCTTCTTCTTTAAGAGTAGTGCCATTGCGGTGAGCCGTTTGCGCTATTTCGGCTGCTTTGTAATAGCCAATCTTAGTGTTAAGAGCTGTAACAAGCATTAACGAGTTATCTACTAATTCCTTAATACGTTTGTAATTAGGTTCAATACCACTTGCACAGTGTTCTTCAAATGACACGCAAACATCTCCTATCAACTCAGCTGATTTAAGGAAGTTAGAAGCCATCAATGGTTTAAATACATTTAATTCATAATGACCTTGTGTACCTCCTATTGAAATGGCTACATCATTACCCATTACTTGAGCTGCAACCATTGTCATAGCTTCACATTGAGTAGGATTTACTTTACCGGGCATAATAGAGCTACCAGGTTCGTTAGCAGGAATGATGATTTCGCCTATACCTGAGCGAGGTCCTGAAGCCATCATACGAATATCGTTTGCAATCTTATTGAGTGATACGGCTAATTGTTTAAGAGCTCCGTGGCTTTCGACAATTGCATCGTGAGAAGCCAAAGCTTCAAACTTATTAGGAGCGGTTACAAAAGGTAGACCGGTGAATTTAGCAATGTATTCAGCTACTTTCACGTCGTAACCTTTAGGGGTATTGAGACCTGTACCTACGGCTGTACCTCCTAAGGCTAATTCTGAGAGGTGAGCTAATGTGTTTTTAAGAGCACGCAAACCGTGGTCGAGTTGAGATACGTAGCCAGAAAGTTCTTGTCCCAAAGTAAGTGGTGTAGCGTCCATAAGGTGCGTACGACCTATTTTTACTACATTTTTAAAGGCTTCGGATTTAGCAGCGAGAGTATCGCGTAGTTTCTGAACACCAGGAATAGTTTTCTCAACTACCATTTTATAGCAAGCGATGTGCATACCGGTAGGAAAAGTATCATTAGACGATTGTGATTTGTTTACATCGTCATTGGCTTTTAATACGGGGTCGCCTTCACCTATTTTTTTACCAGCCAACACTTGAGCACGATTGGCAATCACTTCGTTCACGTTCATATTAGATTGTGTACCTGAACCGGTTTGCCAAATTACTAATGGGAATTGGTCATTGAGTTTGCCTTCGAGAATTTCATCGCAAACTTGAGCGATAGCATCGCGTTTTTCGGCTGGAAGCACTCCTAAATCGAAGTTTGCATAAGCGGCAGCTTTTTTAAGATAAGCAAAACCACGGATAATTTCAATCGGCATAGAAGCGGGTGCACCGATTTTAAAGTTGTTGCGTGAACGCTCTGTTTGTGCTCCCCAATATTTATCGGCTGGCACTTTCACTTCACCCAAAGTGTCTTTTTCAATTCTATAACTCATTTTGTTTGTATTAGTTAAAATAATCTTCTTTTAAAAACGCTACAAAGGTACGTTGTATTTTCTAAATATTAAAATTTTTCTGAGATTTTTTGATACCATTACTGTATTCTATTTATTAAAGACAGGCAGGTGCGAGTCGCACGGACAGGTGCGAGTCGCACGGACAGTTGTAGCACGACGAGCAGTCGTAGCACGACAAGCATTTTGGGGGTGAAATGAATTAATGATGAAATTAGGAGAGAAATATACAAAGTTTATAGGAAACTTACAGGATAATCGAACAATAAGTGGTTTTTCAGTGGGTCTACAGTGGCTCTACAGTGGCTCTACAGTGGGTCTATAACGAACAAAAGACGAATGATGAATAAATCTAAGTTAAAGCTAAAAGATAGATAAAAAGAAGGTTATTAGTGGATTTCAACTTTGCCAAAGTTTGAAACTTGGGCAAAGTTCATACAAAAAGCGGTGCAAGGTACAAGGTCAGATAGAGAAAAGACGAGTGAAAAGCCCCCGAACCCCCGAAGGGGGACAAGCCTTAAAGAGAAATTGGTAAAGACTATCGGTCTGAAAGACAAGACTTATTTGAAGATAGAGCGAAACTGAATCAAGCCTAAGGAAAACAAAAGACGGTGCGAGCCACAAGAGCAGATAATGAAATAACGAACAATGAACGAACAAAAGACGAACAATGAACGAACAAAAGACGAACAATGAACGAACAAAGAACGAACAAAAGACGGTGCGAGCCGCACGGGCAAATGAACAAATGACGAACAAATGATGAAGGAAAGATGAGGCTATGATAATTGTAAAAAAGCGTTTTTATCGTATTATGATGTAAGTGAAATAGAGCTTTTAGTTATATTAAAATATTAGTAAATCAATCAATTAACAAATTGGGAGATTTTTTTTTCATCGTTCACAATTATTTTAGTACTTTTGCACAAATTTTTTAGATTATGAATTTCGATGTAAAGGAGATTATCTCTGCTACTATGGTGCTCTTTGCGGTAGTTGATATTATCGGGAGTGTGCCTATCATTATTAATCTGCGCAAAAAAGCAGGACGTATACAATCTGAGAAAACAGCTATTGTAGCCGGTATTTTGCTTATTCTGTTTTTATTTATAGGCAAGCAATTACTTAATTTGTTTGGAGTAACGGTTGAGGCATTTGCTGTAGCTGGGGCATTTATTCTCTTTTTTCTCGCCTTAGAGATGATTTTAGGTATCACCCTCTACAAAGGCACTACGCCTGAGACTGCGTCTATTGTCCCTTTGGCTTTTCCTATGGTGGCAGGAGCAGGGGCACTTACTACTGTACTCTCCCTTAGGGCAAAGTTTTATGTAGAGAATATTATAGTGGCAATCCTCATTAATATGATTATTGTGTATATAGTGCTTAAATCTTCGGAGAAAATAGAGAAGTTTTTAGGCAAACAGGGCATTACCGTAATTCACAACCTTTTTGGAGTTATACTTTTAGCGATTGCAGTAAACTTGTTTACTACTAATATTAGGGCGATGTTATTTGGTCAATGATGAATGACAAATAACAGTACGAACCTCATCGACAAATAAAAAATTACGAAAAAGCTACTAACCTCAAAGAATTATACCTAACAATTAAACAAAATGATAAACAAAGAAGATAATTTCTTTCTCTTAGCGGGACCTTGTGCTATAGAAGGAGAAGATATGGCGATGAAAATTGCTGAACATATAGTGAATATCACCCATAAACTGAATATATCCTACATTTTTAAAGGGAGTTTTAAGAAAGCCAATAGGAGTCGCGTAGATTCGTTTACGGGCATAGGCGACGAAAAGGCACTAAAAATACTCCAAAAAGTAGGGCAAACCTTTAATGTTCCTACTGTTACTGATATTCATCAGGTGAGCGATGCGGCGATGGCTGCCGAATATGTAGATGTACTGCAAATACCAGCTTTCTTGGTGCGCCAGACTGATTTGGTGGTGGCAGCAGCCGAAACGGGCAAGGTAGGGAACCTGAAAAAAGGTCAGTTTATGAGTCCTGAGAGTATGCAATTTGCCGTGCAAAAAGTATTTGATAGTGGCAATGAAAAAGCGTTGATAACTGACCGTGGTACGATGTTCGGTTATCAAGACTTGATAGTAGATTTTCGCGGAATTCCGACGATGCGCAAGTTTGCTCCCGTAGTAATGGACGTTACGCACTCGCTACAACAGCCTAACCAAAGTAGTGGGGTAACAGGCGGTCGCCCAGATATGATTGAAACCATTGCCCGCGCTGCTATTGTGAACAATGCCGATGGACTTTTTATCGAAACCCATTTTGACCCTGCTAACGCCAAAAGTGATGGGGCAAATATGCTACATCTCGACCTCCTTGAAGGTCTTTTAACGCGTTTGGTTGCCATTCGCAAAACAATTAACGAATTTTAATGAACTATACTGAAGCGCTTTCTAATCCTATTTTTAAACTCATAAGCGATATTTCAGCTGAGATATCGCTTGAAAGTTACGTGATTGGGGGCTTTGTACGCGATTATTTATTAGAGAAAAAACTTCCCAAAGACATCGATGTAGTATCAATCGGTAGTGGTATTTCGTTGGCTGAAAAAGTAGCTGAGCGATTGCCTAATGCTCCTAAAGTATCGATATTTAAAAACTTTGGTACAGCAATGATTAAAGCCGATGGCTTAGATATTGAGTTTGTAGGGGCACGTCGTGAAAGCTATGAGGCAAACTCACGCAAGCCTTATGTAGAGAGTGGCACGCTACAAGACGACCAAAATCGTAGGGATTTCACTATCAATGCAATGGCTTTCTCTCTGAACAGAGATACTTTTGGCGAGCTTATCGACCCTTTTGACGGCTTAGGCGACTTAAAACGAAAGCTCATTCGTACCCCCTTAGACCCTGATATTACTTATTCAGACGACCCTTTGCGTATGATGCGTGCTATCAGGTTTGCTACCCAACTGAATTTTAAGATTGAAAAGCAGTCGCTAAAAGCTATTACTGATAATAAGGAACGGCTAAAAATCATCTCGAGCGAGCGTATTGTAGAGGAACTGAACAAGATACTCGCTTCGCCTAAACCTTCTATTGGACTGAAATTGCTGTACGAAACGGGCTTATTGCACTATATCCTCCCAGAACTCATTGCCTTGCAAGGGGTGGAGGAACACGACGGACAACGCCATAAAGATAACTTTTGGCATACCTTAGAAGTGGTGTATAATATATCAGAAAACACCGATAACCTCTGGTTACGCTGGGCTGCGCTCTTACACGACATTGGCAAAGCACCTACCAAACGCTTCGACAAGAAGATAGGTTGGACATTTCACGGGCACGAGTTTGTAGGGAGCAAGATGGTATATCACCTCTTCAAACGTTTGCGAATGCCTCTGAACGACAAGATGAAATACGTACAGAAAATCGTAAAGATGAGTTCGCGCCCTATTATCATCGCTGATGATATTGTTACTGATTCGGCTGTACGCCGTTTGGTATTTGATGCTGGAGAGGAGTTTGAAGACCTAATGACCCTCTGCGAAGCTGATATTACTACTAAAAACCCTAAGAAATTCAAAAAATATCACGACAATTTCCAGATAGTACGCCAAAAGGTAGTGGAAGTAGAAGAGAAAGACCACATTCGCAATTTCCAACCTCCGGTAAGCGGTGAAGAGATAATGCGGACGTTCAACTTACCTCCTTCACAACCGGTAGGAATGCTAAAAGAAGCGATAAAAGAAGCGATTTTAGAGGGGAAAATCCCTAATGAATACGAGGCTGCCAAAGCCTTTATGATGGAGAAAGCAAAGAAGATGAAGTTGATTTAGAGGTACGAGGTGCGAGCCGCACAGGCAGTGTGAGCTACACAGGCAGTGTGAGCCGTACAGGCAGTGTGAGCCGTACAGGCGATTAATTTAGTAATAAGATTATGGTTTTTCATATTATTGCTGATGAGTCCGCTTTTGATGAGGGAGCAAGAAATGACACATATCAATTATACGAATGGTTGAATGAAATGCGAAGCACACAGACAAATAATTAGCAATTTTGCTAACTGACATATTTGCTAATTAAAAAATTATTCGTACCTTTGCTAACGAAAAACAACGCTGATAAAATATATAACAAGAGTCAGCCTCTATATAAAATTAATTTTATGAAAAGTATTGAAACAGCAAAAATGTGGCTTTCTGACACTTTTGATGCAGAAACCCGCAACAAGGTTCAAGCCCTCATCGACGGAAATCCCGATGAGCTCAACGAAGCCTTTCACAAGAACTTAGAGTTCGGTACTGGTGGTATGCGTGGTATTATGGGAATTGGTACTAACCGAATCAACAAATACACGTTAGGCAAAAATACCCAAGGATTGAGCAACTACCTCAAAAAATGCTTCCCTAACCAAGAGATTAAAGTGGCTATCGCTCACGACTGTCGCAACAACTCTAAGAAGTTTGCCAAAATAGTAGCCGATGTGTTTGCGGCTAATGGGATAAAAGTATTTCTCTTCTCTGACCTCCGCCCTACCCCAGAGCTTTCGTTTACAGTACGCTACTTAGGCTGCCAAGCGGGTATCGTGCTTACCGCTTCTCACAATCCACCAGAATACAACGGTTATAAAGTGTATTGGCAAGACGGCGGACAAACTGTACCACCCGAAGACGGTGATATTATGAAAGCTATTGAAGCACTTGACTTCAAAGACATCAAATTCAACGCCGATGAAAGTCTTATTCACTACATCGACAAAGAACTTGACAATGCTTTTGCCGAAGCATCTATCAAACACGGAGACTTCAATGCTCCTGAGAAAGACAAGCTAAAAATTGTATTTACTTCTTTGCACGGAACGTCTATCACTATGGTTCCCGATGTGCTCAAACGCGCTGGCTTTACCAATGTACACATCGTAGAGGAACAAGCTGTACCCGATGGTAACTTCCCAACTGTAAAATCACCTAACCCCGAAGAGCCCGAAGCTCTTACGTTGGCACTCAAAAAAGCAGACGAAATAGGAGCTGATATCGTAATAGGTACCGACCCCGATTGTGACCGTATAGGTATAGCCGTTCGCGACCTTCACGGCAAAATGGTGCTACTTAACGGTAACCAAACAATGGTAATGATGACCGACTTTCTCTTGGCACAACAAAGCAAAAAAGGCTTTAAAGGCAACGAGTTTGTAGCTTCTACTATCGTTTCGACTCCTATGGTTCACGCAATTGCTAATGCATACAAAGTGCAATACAAAGAAGGACTCACGGGCTTTAAATGGATTGCCAAAATGATTAAAGATTTCCCTAAGCTCACTTTCATAGGCGGTGGAGAGGAAAGCTTCGGTTATATGGTTGGTGATTTCGTACGCGATAAAGATGCCGTAACTGCGACCCTATTGGCTTGTGAGATTGCTGCATTTGCTAAAGCTAAAGGCAGTTCCTTCTACAAAGAATTGCTACACGCTTATACTAAATACGGGTTCTACAAAGAGTACCTCATTTCCTTAGTGAAAAAAGGTATTTCGGGCTCAGAAGAGATTGCTAAGATGATGAAAGACTTGCGTGAAAATCCGTTGAAGGAAATTAACGGAGAAAAAGTAACGCTGATTTGCGATTACCAATCGTCTAAGGCATTCCACCCACTTACTGGCAAAGTAGAAGATATAGACGTTCCTAAATCGAATGTGCTTATCTACCACACCGATAAAGGCACTCGTGTGGCAGCGCGCCCCAGCGGTACAGAGCCTAAGATTAAGTTTTATTTCAGTGTAAATACATCTTTGAGCAGTGTAGACGCTTTTGAAGCAACTCAAAAGGTTTTGGATAGCAAAATCCAAAAAATCGTAGAAGAGTTGAAGCTAAAATAGTGAACCACTCTATATACTCTATATAGAGTCTGCAAATAGACAGTACCTCTGCATTCAATTGTTGAATGCAGAGGTACTTTTTTTGAGAAAGAAATATGTAAAACAGAAAACAGAGCCCCTCTTACAAGGAACTCCGTTTTCATCTTCAATAAAGCTAAAAATCTTTATCTTTATTTGTAACCAGGTGTTTGAGTAACGAGTGTATCTCTGCTGATAATATCAGAATTGATAGGCCAAAGTAGCTTATGTGCTTCTGTATTTTGGTTCAGTATAGGCTCTACATTGCCTGCCACTGTACCATAACTTGCCTCTTTTGAAAATACAAGAGGTTTACCAGAGGCATCTTGTAGACGGCGAACATCAAACCAGCGTTTAGATTCGGCTACAAACTCTTTATCACGTTCTTTCAAGATAGCTAACTCACCATCAGCAAAGTTAGTATGTGTATACGCATTAGCTGAAGTATAATTTGAACCATAAGCCCTCTGTCTAATTTGGTTGATATAAGTAGAGGGGTCAGAGCCTTGCTTATTAGCTATCTCAGCATACATCAACAGTACATCGGCATAGCGGTATACAGGTATATCATCAGAGAAAACACGAGTGTTCGCTGAGTTTATAAAGCCTATATATTTGATGAGAGCTATCCCTCTCCCTTGTGTTTTAGCTGCATTAGAGTAGAATGATAGGAATGTAGTAGCTCTACGGGTATCAGTAGCATCAAAAGCCTGAAACAATTCAAATTTATACTCATTGAATAAGAACCCTGACTGAATCTTCAAGGGGTCGTTATTAGGAAAAGCTTTCCCAGTTTCATCGTATTTATTGATAAAATTGGGTGGGTAATACATAAATGAGTTGAACGGAGTGCTTGCTTCATTTTCTAAAAAAGCCATTGCAAATATAATCTCATTATTTTGCTTTTTATTGTAAGCAAATACATCGGCATAGTTAGGCAAAAGACTAAATTTACCTGAACTAGCTACCTTGTCTAATGCTTCTTTTGCAGTGTCTAAATCAGATGCAGAAGGAACTTGGTCACCAGTAGTGACTTTGGCTGACCAAAGATAAATCTCAGCTTTGAGCATCAAGGTAGCATAATATGACCAATGTATTCTATCAAAATTATTCACTCTGTTAGAATCTGTAAAATATTTTTCAGAGTTATTAATATCGGTCTTTATGAAATCTAAAGTAGCTTTTGGAGTACTACGAGGCGTAAATAATTCTTTACCACTACTAGGTGTTTTGTCTAATATTTCAGTTCCAGTTTTAATGGGTACACCCCCATAGGTTCTGTAAAGCCAGAAATAGTACCACGCACGCATTCCGTACATTTGTCCTAAATAATAATTCTTATTGGTTTCACTTAAATAATTGGCTTCTTGAATATTCTTAATAGCATTGTTAATATTAAAAATCTTTCCATAAAAGTCAAACCAAGAACTGTTATTAGGATTTTGAGCAGAAAAGTTCTGCTGTTTTATATCAATATAGTATATATTCTGTTCTAATGATGAGGTACCACTGGGCACCATAGTACCTCCACGTGCTTCACCCATTATCCAATAGTTAAAATCATTGCTTCTAAATTGGTTGTGCACTCCCTCGATAGCCCCTACTACTTGGGCTTCATTTTTCCAGAAGTTACCACTACCATTATAGTCCTTTGGAACAAGGTCTAAATCATTACAAGAGACTGTAAGCAATAGCCCTGCGATAATTGTTATATATTTTAAAACTTTCATATGTTGTATTTTTTAAAAGGTTAGATTCAATCCTAAGATAATAGTCCTTGGTAATGGATAGCCTGAGTTTGATTGTCCTAAAGCCTCAGGAGAATAGGTTTCAGCTTTGGTGAGGTAACCTAAGTTTTGACCTATCAAAGATAATTCTAAATTATCAAGTCCCATTTTACTCACTATATCTTTTTGGAAATTATAACTAAGAGCTATCTCACGGAAGGCTAAGTAACTTCCTTCATAAATAAACATTGTTGAACTGCGGTAGTAATTACGTTTACCAAGCTGGTCAGCCCAATAATATTTAGGATATTTAGCAGTAGGATTATCGGGTGTCCAAGTATCATTTACCTGTTTAACAGTGTTAAAAGTACCTTGCATATTACCTAAGTACCAAGGTAATGAGTTACCTACTGAGATACGCTGTTTGAAATTAAGCGCATAGTCCATACGGGCAGAGAGTCGGATATTTTTATAACTTAAGGTAGTATTGATACCTCCAGTCCATTTAGGATAGATATTACCAGCTTTCACTAAGTCATAATTATCAATTTTACCATCTCCATTCACATCTCTCCAAATTACATCTCCAGGCTGGATAGGAAGTCCTTTTTCTTTTTCAGCATCGCTTAGTCTTGCCCAAGCGGCAGGCCCGTATAGTTTTTTAGGCCCGGTTTCATCAACTAAATTATTAGCCAAGCGTCTTACTTGTTCTTCATTTTGGTATATGCCTAACGCTTCGTGAGCATACATATCACCAGGCTCTTGCCCTTCTTGATAACCTCCTACCCATTCTTTTTTACCTGTGGTAGGGTTATATGCCTCAATAGCATTTTGTCTATTATTAGGGTAACCGTTATGAGGTAGTTTTACTACTGTATTTTTGTTATAAGCAGCATTTACTGCTAAACTCCAATGCAAATCATTCTTATCAATAATCCGGAAGTTGGTTTCTATCTCTACTCCTCTGTTTCTGAAAGACCCATTGTTAGTATTGATAGCAGAAGCACCTGATGAGTGTGGAAGTGTCATTGACTGTATCTTATCACTTGTCAAACGGTCATACAATGTAAAATTAGCATTGATACGGTTTTGGATAAAACCTAAATCTAATCCAACTTCAAAGGTACGAGTTTTCTCCCAACGAAGTCCTTTATTAGGAAAAGTACCTATGGCATAGCCTACTGCCCCATTGTACTTATTAGTGCCATAAGAACCTTGTAAGGTATAATCACCTATAAATTTATCCGGCACATTACCATTCAAACCAAAACTGGTTCTGAGTTTTGCAAACGAAAGTACTCGTTTTATATTGTCAGGGATAAACTCTTCACGGGTGATAATCCAACCCAGAGAAGCTGCTGGGAAGTTACCCCAACGATTATTAATCAATCGAGAATATCCATCACGGCGAATAGTAAATGAAAACAAATATTTATCAGCATAATCATAGTTTAAACGTCCAAAATATGATTTGATTCTATTGCCATAATGATATGAATCTATCCCACGTTTACCTTCTTTATTAGAAGTCAAACCTAAGTCTTGGAATTCATCAGTAGGTGCTTCTGAGCCTGAAGCACTAAGCCCGCGTGTATAGCTGTCGTAGTACTCATAACCTGCCATAGCATCAAAGTGATGAGATTTTATGTCAAACTTGTAGTTTAGGATACTATTATAAGTTTGGCGTATAGTTCTTCCAAAGCTGGCTGAAGTACTTCTAGTTCTACTCCAGTTGTTAGCTGCTTTACCTGGTGAGGTTTGGTGGTCTTTATTAAAACTTTCATAATATTCTTCATCAAACATCACTTGTCCACTCACTGTTAATGAAAGTCCTTTGTACAAATCAGCTCTAAGACTTTGTCCAAAATTAATTTTATTGGTATTATTATCACGGAGAAATATATTTTCATAAAAACGTGGGTTACCGTCACCTCCTTCACGTCCCATTACTATCTGCCCATTTACTTTTTCTTTTTGAGTAGGGGGAGCTGAAAGCATACGTCCAAAATAAGCATCATCTGCAGAAGTATTCACATTTTTATACCAAGTAGCATAGGCTATTGAGAAGTTGCTGGTGGAAGTAAGCCAAGGTTTTAACTTATACTCAGCGTTCAAAGTACCAGTGAGTCGCTTATACCAACTCTTGATAGGCAAACCTTCTTGGTTATAATAGCCCAAACCAGCATAATATTTTCCTTTGTCATTACCTCCTGTCATTGATAACGAATAGTCTCTAGTAAGAGCAAAAGGACGGAAAGCTGCCTTTTTGAAATCAAAATCATAGAAAATAAGCTCTTTACCTGTAATAGGGTCAGTCATCGTTTGCCATCCTTCTGAAAGAAGTTTTTGTTTTTGAGAAGGTGAAAGGCTTTCTGAGAACATAGTAGACCAATATGAATTAGCACTTTCATTAGGATTTAATACCGTATCATCGGTCATACTTTTGAAGTGTTTATTACCTGTACCGTAAGGTTGTGCACCACTTAAACTCGCTTCGTTAGTAAATCCTTTCCAATCACCTGAAGCATTTTGCCATACACGGGCACTATTACGTACCGCCGTACGTTGCCAATAAAGATAATCACGTGCATTGAGAAACTCTACTTGGTTATTCATATAAGCAAATCCGTGCTTCAATTTTACATTCAGTGACGAAACACCTGCTCTACCTCTTTTAGTAGTTACCAATACTACCCCATTACTGGCTCTTGCTCCATAAATAGCAGTAGCACCAGCATCTTTTAATATATCCATTGATTCAATATCATCGGGGTTGATGTCATTCAATCCCCCTCTGATTTGTCCATCTATGATAACAAGGGGTGAGCCTGAACCATCAAGATTAGTACCTCCACGAAGTACTAAGGTAGGAGCAGCTCCTGGACTTCCTGAAGTCTGTGCTACCCTAAGTCCGGCCACTGCTCCTGAAAGAGCTTGAGCAGGGTTAGAAAAAGAACCGGTTGATAATACTTCTGTTTTCACTGAAGCAATAGAACTCGTTACTTTTGCTTTCTTTTGTGTACCTCCATAAGCAGTAAGCACTACTTCTTCCAATACATTCGCTTCTTCCTTTAACGACACATTAATAGGGCGATTACCTGTTACTCTTCTCTCTTGGGTAGTATACCCTACAAAGCTAAATACAAGAATATCACCCTCCTTTGCAGTGAGGGTATAGTTCCCTTCAAAGTCGGTCTGGGCACCGTGTGTGGTACCTTTCACAACTACAGCAGCGCCTGGCAACGGCATTTCATCAGAAGAAACCGTCCCTTTCACTATTATCTCTTGCGCCCAACCTATTGTGGTAAAAAACAACAAGAAGAATACATTAAATAAATACTTTTGCTTCATTACTTTAAATTTTTACTGATTGATTTTATAAATACAATGGGGTGGTAGGTTAATTACATTTTATATATACTACATTTGGTTACATTTGTTAAAGAAATCAATGCTTTCCAATTCTTTCTTAATGACTGCTTCCTCTTCATCAGTAATGTTTTGGAAAGGCGTACGATTGATACCTAAGTCTAAACCGAGCAACTTCATTATACGCTTGCCGCACACTATGTTGCCTCGATATTTAGCAATTACATTTATCACGTCTTGGGCGTAGTTTTGCAACTCAGCAGCTTTGGCAATATTGCCCTTGTGGTATTCATCTATGATACCTACCAATACCTTGCCTATATAGCTACCAGTACCGCTAATACCACCACGAGCACCCCCCATTACAAGAGCATTGAGGATAGTCTCGTCTAAGCCGTAGAGCATATCGTATTTGCCTTTGTTGTACAACATACATTGGTTGTACTCATAAAGTGGTTCGTAGGTGTATTTGATACCCGCTAAGTTAGGAATACGTCCGTCAGCGGCTTTAAGGAACGGCAACATAGGAAGGTACACCCCATTGAGCACAGGGATATGGTAAAAATAGAAAGGCAGATTAGGTGCTCCACAAGCTATTTCTTCGCAGTATTTCACCAGCTCCTCTACCCTACCCGCTTTGGGGAAAGGTGAAGCCATTGCCCCTATACCGAAAGCTCCAATTTCTTGGGCGTGCTGTGCCATTCTATGGCTATCTTTGATGCAGGTAGCCCCACAGTGTACAATCACTTTGAAGCCTTTGGGAGCTACTGATACCCATTTTTCAGCTATCTTCATACGTTCTTCAACCGTCATCATATAGCCTTCACCTGACGAACCATTGATAAATACGCCTATCAATCCATTTTTTTGCAAGAGTTTTGCATATTTATCAATAGAGTCTAAATTTACTTCTCCTTTCTTGTCAAAAGGTGTAAAGGGCGCTACTATCAGCCCATTAATTTTTTCAAATGTCATTTTATTTAGTTATTTATTCCTCTCCCTCTCCTTTCTTCCCCTCCCTAAAAGGAAGGGGAAGGGGAACCTCAAAAGCAATAATAAGGAGAGTGTTTATTAATAATTCTATTTCAATTAGCTCCTCCTTGGGAGGGGTTGGAAATTATTATTCTCCACACAATTCTCTCTTAGGTTTTAAGAATAGCAACATCAGTACAATGGCTATTAAGATAATCACCGAGAGTTTGCTAAAATCAGCTCCTAAGTTGCCCGCATCGGTAGAAGTACCAAGCATTAAGGTAACAGCATAGCCCGAAAATACGCCTCCCATATTCATAATGCCATAAGCCGTAGCGCGTTGCTGTTGTGGAATAATTTGGCATAAGATAGGCATATTGTTAGTATCGAACATTCCGTAACCAATACCAAAAAGCAAGGTTGCCCCTATCATTGCTACATACGACTCTCCAAAACCTATGAGTATCAAGGCAGGAATGGTAAGCCCTAAACCAATAGTACTAGTATAGATGCGCGCTTTGATATTTGTCTGTACCCAGCGGTCGGACAATGTACCTCCTATGAGCACGCCTAAG
The DNA here is from genome assembly GCF_000318315.2 of Capnocytophaga sp. oral taxon 324 str. F0483. Lineage (NCBI taxonomy): Bacteria > Pseudomonadati > Bacteroidota > Flavobacteriia > Flavobacteriales > Flavobacteriaceae > Capnocytophaga > Capnocytophaga sp. oral taxon 324. The sequence continues at coordinate 76,178 of NZ_KB291526.1, forward strand.
AAAGAAGATATAGCGATAGAAATTGTTGCTATAGGTCCTGCGGTAGCCATCGGTACATTTAAGTTGGTTGCAAAGAGCGTAGGCAACCAGTTCTTAGTTCCCCAGCCTGGAAAGCTCGATGCCATAAAGTAGAACAAGAGTATCCAGAAAGAGAAAGTGCCAAACACAAGGGCAAACGACGACAACAATGAGTTTCTCGGTGCTGACGTTGTTTGTGTAGTTGCTTGTGGTTTACGCTCTATATCAAAGAGAGTAAATACCAAGAAGAAAGCATACACTATCCCTACCATACCAAACCAGTGAAACACAGTATGCCAAGTATAGTTAGAGGCAATAGTAGCTCCAAAGCCTCCTAAGGCTTGCCCTGCATAAAGTCCCGACATATGAATACCTATAGCCAAAGAACGTGTTTTTGAAGTATGGTAATCGGCTATCATAGAAAGAGCAGTAGCTAAGTAAAGCGCTTCACTGAGTCCCATTAAGGCGCGCAGCCAATACACCTGATTAAAGGTTGTCGCATAACCCATACCATAAGTTACTGCCGACCATACAAACAGGCTTCCTACAATCATCCACTTGCGGTTCACGCGGTCGGCAATAATACCAGCCACAGGGCTCATCAATCCGTAGATAAGAAGGAACACTCCCATCAGCCTACCAAAGTTTTCTCCCACAGCGAGCTCTTTGATGTCCATTTTCATCGACTCCTGCATCGTGGAGAGCATTTGTCGATCTAAATAATTCAATAGTGCCACCACCCATAGCAATGCCACTACTATCCAAGGGTATATTTTACTGTTTTTCATAGTATCAATTGTTTTATTGGTTTGTTAAAGAGCCTCCCTACGGTCAAGAAATCTAACAGATTAACAAAAGTTTGTTTGATTTTGTTTTTTCTGATTGATTTCTGAGACGTAGCCTCTCCCTTAAGTAAGTATATACTATTTTACCACAACTTTAAAAGTTTTATTACTACGTACACCCGGTTTTAGTTCTCCTTGCACGAGGTAGAACTCTTCTGGAGAGCCTACTAAGGTAGCTCCTGCTCGAGCGAAATCAGTTTGTGTATCGAGTACCGACCACTGTTGTGTGTGAGTATCGAACAGATAACACTCTTTATTGAAACCATAGTACTCAATAGGCTGTGTCATATAATGCGACATATAGTCGTAGTTTTTCTGCTTGCGTGTCTCATCAGTGAGGGTAGTATCTCGACCTATATTATAGAGGTCGGTGATGGTTTTTAAGAAAAGTGTTGCATTTACACCTCCAAAACAAGCAATATAGCGGTTATCAATAGCCAAAGCTGTAGCTCCTGTGAGCGAAAATGGCACTTTATCAGGACTTTCTTGTGTAGCTACTTTTTGCCATTGCTGCTGTTGCACACTATACCTCCACACAGCAGTAGAGAGGGTAGGCACGTGGGTAGCATCCCCCCCGAAAAAGCCTCCTAACAAGAATAAGTGTGTATCACCCTCTTGTTCCATCGCTACTAATACAGGTTGTACACTGGGCTCTTCGGGGAAATCAGGCAAGCGATGCCACTCTTTATCAGTAGCAGTATCGATATAATACACTTTGTTAGAGGGTTTTCCCGAAGCACTACCTCCTGCCACAAAAACTTTGCTACCTATGCTCGCACCTGCAAAGTTGTCGAGTGGTTCAGGCAAAGAAGGGAAAGAAGTAAGCGTAATGCCTTTTTCTTTTGAGTACTGCACCTTATAGCAATTGGCTAAAGAGTGTGTAGCCGTCTGTCCTCCTATCCACAGATAGCCAGCAGGAATAGCTACCGATACCCCATAAGCCGCTGCTTCAGGAAGTTTGCCCACTGTTTGCCATTGGTTTTGCGTTTTATTGAAGTGAAGTATTTCATCGTAAAACACTTTCTTTCCGCCTTCAAACCCAAGTTTATCAGGGAAGTTACACCCTCCTGCTACCAATAATTCACCGTTGAGCAGGGCAGCATAAGAAGCCGAAACGCCTTTCTGCAAATCGCCTTCCAAGCCTTGGGTGGTAAGTGTTGTAATATTAATTTTCATAGGTTGTTCTTTTTGGGTTTCTGTACAAGCCGTCAATATTATTAGAGATAAAACGAATAGTGCAGACTTTGCCAAAAGTGCGAGCCGCACGGGCAGGAAACTTTGGCAAAGTAGCTTAGACTTTGTCAAAGTTTTTCTGTTCATTATTTGTCTTTTATCATTAACCATTAACAATTAACCATTAATCATTGCAATTGTTTTCCACACTTGATATAAGCCACGTGGTACGTGGAAACAGCCCTTCCATTTACCGCCTTTGAGGTCTAAGAGCACTTCGCCTTGGCGGTTGAGGTTCCCCCACCATTCGCGATGTTTAGGGTCTTTAAAATGTTCCCAAGTGTAATGATGCACTTTCTCAAACCACTGCAAGCACTCTTTATTACCAGTGAGTTGATATCCTTTTATCAGCGAAATAAGCGTTTCTATATGTACCCACCACAGTTTCTGATCCCATTCTAATTGTTGGGGCGGACAGCCTTTTCTATCCATAAAGTAGTAGATACCGCCATACTGTTTATCCCAACCGTAGTCAATCATTTTTAGAGTAGTTTGCACCGCCTTTTCGATGAGCTCAGGACGATTGAGACGTTTGCCTAAGTCCATTATAAACCACATTGCCTCAATGGCGTGACCGGGGGTAAGCTGACGACCTTCAAAAGTATCAGATAGTGAACCGTCTGCATTTACATTTTCTACTACGATGCCACCCAGTTCAGGGCGTAAAAATACGTCCATTACTTCGTGAATACAAGTGTCCATCGTTTTCTCGATGAAAGCTTCGTCCAATAAGGGTTCTATCTCCAATGCTAAATTACAGAGAATCATAGGCAAGGCAAAGTTTTTAAGCGAACGAGTGCCTGGGTAGGCTTTGTTCCATTTTCCCTTAGGATTATCTTGTTTGGAAAGGATAATATCAAAAGTGCGTTTGGCTATATCGGCATATTCTTGATTGCCTGTGGCAATGCTCAACTGACCAAAAGCCATCGTAGCAAAGGTATAAGAGAAAATATTATAAGGTTCCACAAGAGGGTTACCTTGTTGGTCTAATGAAAAATACCAGTTTAGGTTTCCGTCGTGTCCGTATTTCTTGAGGAACTCTGCCCCCTGCATAGCACAGTCCAACCATTCTTGCCGTTTTTCTACACGGTTATAAAGCATCGCAAAGAGCCATACTTCACGCCCTTGTAGCCAAATAAACTTATCGGTATCAAATACATTTCCGTGGCGGTCAAGACAAGTAAAATAACCACCATATTCTTTGTCTTGCGATTTCTCTAGCCAAAACGGAATCACGTTTTGTAACAATTCATCGCGATATTGTTTTTCTAATTGTTTAAAATCCATTATTAAAATAGTATCTTAGTTTTAATTGTGATTTAGTTTTTATTCTTCTTTAATTGACGGGGCAAAATAACAAATAAAAAATGATATGACCAAATATTTAATAAAGTTTTTTTATATATAAATTTTATGAAATGTTGATTTTAGATATAACAAACTGATTTACAAATATATTTGAATTAAACAAAAAGTATTACATTTTCGTATTATTTCGAAAAAACAACTATAAACAATCTTTTTATTTTCTATTTCATTCAAAAATCTATCATAAAGAATAATTTAAAATATTTTATTTTACAAATTCTACATAGCATAAAAACTACAATAATAAAACTTTTAATTAATAATAGCCTATTAATTTATTTAGAATAATAAATAAAGAGTATAATAATAAAATAGAAGGGTTATATTAATATGTATAAAGCAAAGCACATAGCTTGGTACTATAATTTATTTCCAAGAATAAATCCATCATTTTCCTATTGCAATAAAGTCTCTCTCTTTTCTGTTACACATTATATATTAGTCATTTACAAACCACTCCCTATATTCCAACACTTATATTACTTCGCAAAACCTATTTTCCTTCATTGTTCCATTATCTGCCCGTATCACTCGCACCTTCTTTTGTTCGTTCTTTGTTTGTCTTTACGTCGCTTTAGTTCCCCCTTTGGAGGAAGCCAGCGAAAGCTGGGTATGTGTAAGGGGGAGGTTTTGTTCGTCTTTTCTCTATCTGCCCGTGTAACTCACACTGTCTTTTATTCATTATAGACCCACTGTAGACCCACTGTAGACCCACTGT
>NZ_KB291527.1:0-54978 GCF_000318315.2 Capnocytophaga sp. oral taxon 324 str. F0483
AGGTAGGATAAAATAAGACCTACTTTCCAACAAGGTAGGTTAAAATAATACCTACCTACTGACTAAGGTAGGATAAAATAAGACCTATTTTCCAACAAAATAGATTAAAATAACATCTACCTACCGACTTAGGTAGGATAAAATAAAACCTACTTATGTTTTATAAATAATTGATTTACATTCAAATATATTATTTCTTCAAAAAAAAATAAACAAATATACCTAATATAATGTATATATGTAAATAAAAATATATAGCATACACACCTCTCTTCTTTTTCTGCAACTAAAATCTTCTAAATCTGTAATTCATTATTAATCAGTTATATTTTGCGGTTTTGTATTCGGTCGCGGTTTTAGGGGCAAGATGTGTCTTTGTATATACACAGTTTTGAAAAAACGGTATACAAAGACTCATCTTGCCTTTTAGCTTCTTTGAAAAATTTGTCTATCGTCTGCATTTTTGCAAAGAAGCTAAAAGGGGAGAAAAACTGCGGATCTTGTTTTTCTTTCTGCAATGGAAATAGAAATCATACATCAAAAAATCTTCAAAAATCCAATATTTTACGTTCTAATACGTACCAATAGAGTCTAATAAACACCAATACCGTCTATTTGTGTCTATTTATGTATAAAATAGTCTATTTTTTGAAAAGTAATGTCCATTTGTGCTGTTTATAGTCTATTATAGTCTACACCCCCTCTTCACCTATTGCGCACCTTAAAAATCCTTCCTTACTTTGCCTCAAATTTAAACCTAAAAGCGTTGGAAAAGACACCACTTAACAAATCGAAATACCTTATTCTCAGAATTAGCGAGAGTCAGAAAGAGCGGTGGAAAAGGTTAAGTGCAGAAAGAAAAACTACCCTTACCGATTTGATAATATCAGCGGTAGAAGGTAATATGAACGCACAAGAACGACGCGCGGTTTTAAAGTTCATTGAAAAGCAAGATAACATCTTTGCTAAGATTGAAAACAACATCAATCAGTTTGCCTATGTAGCCAATGCCAAGAAGGAAGTACACAGTGCAGAGCTTATTGCTTTTACCCAGCGTTTAGACGAGATAGTTAGACTCAAGGCTGAACAAAATCAAATCTTTAGGCAGATATATAAACTTATTGCCAATGATAGTAAAAATTCTTAGTTCGGCTAGTAAGGACTTTCACGGAGTGAAATACAACGACAAGAAGGTGCACAATGAGAAAGGCGAGTTAATGCTGATGAAAAACTTTCCTTCGTTTATCAATGAGCACAGTTCGCAGGAGGAAGTCAGAGATTACTTTAAAGCTATCTCACAAGGAGAGCGCACCCAAAAGCCACAGTTCCACGCGGTAATTTCCACCAAGTACCAAGAGCACAGCAAAGAGCAGCTCACTGAGATAGCCGATAATTTTATGCAAGAGATGGGCTATGGGGAGCAACCTTACCTTGTAGTCTTTCACAAAGACACTGAAAATAACCACGTACATATCGTCTCCACTCGTGTAGATAAAAGCACAGGCAAGAAGATAAACGACAGCTTTGAGCGACTCAAATCGCAACAGGCCTTAGCAAAGGCAATGGAAAAAGTACTGGGAACAAATCACCAAGAAGCTATAGACAAGCTCTTGCAGTATAGATTTAGCAACCTTCAGCAGTTAGAAATGCTCCTTACACGCAATGGTTTTAAAGCAGTGCAAAACGAGGAGAATCCTAATCAGGTGGATATATTGCATAATGGAGTTGTTCAGAAGACACTCTCTATTGATAAACTCAATTACCAAGAAAAGCAGAAAGGTGACAAGCGTATCAAGCAAATCAAAGCCTTTATAGATAAGTACAAGGAGTTGTGCAGCAATAAAGTCTTTAAGGTGATAGATGATAGAGCCCAGCAGGGACTGTACGAGAAAAACATACTTCCACAAGAGCCTATCCCACCTCAGATAGAATACGCCAGCGAGTTACAAGAAAAGTTGCGCCAAATCTTTGGGATAGATATTGTTTTTCACTTTAAAGATGATAAACAGCCCTTTGGCTACACACTCATTGACAATAAAAACCAACAGGTGTACAAAGGCAGTGAGATAGCTAAGATGAAAGACATTTTTGAATTTACTGAAGATAGTATTGATAAAAAAGAGTTTGAACGCCTAAAGGACTATAACCTGAGAAGTGATAAGGAAAAGCAAATCCTTATGCAGTACTTGAGTAAGGAAGGAGTAGAACTTAAAGATTTTATGCTCTTTGAGAACAAACGTTTTAAGGGTAAAGATAGCAACCCTGACTTTCAGCAGCTCAAAGAAGATGTAAAACAGCACATTCACAATGCACAGGACGATGATTTTGTCATTTTGGAGCAAGACGACAAGGGTGAGTTTTACACTATACATGAGCGTTATCACCAAATACATAAGTTGTCATTCCTTTTAGGAAAAGAGGAGTACCAAGCATTTTTAATAGGGAAATCCATACACAACACCTCTGAGATTAGAAGCCAAACTGACCTCAAACACAGCCCAAGCGGTAAAATCTCAGAGGCTTTAAACGATGTAACAGACATCTTTAAAGCTTTAGGAAAAAGCACTTATGCTCCACGTGATACTACAGACGATGAACTAAAGAAAAAACGCAAAAAACGAAAATAAAATGGTCATAACATTTGCTACCCAAAAAGGAGGAGTAGGCAAGACTACCTTAGCAGTTGCTTTTGCAAACTACCTCACCTTAGTAAAGAATAAAAAAGTAAAAGCTTTTGACTTCGACTTTCAAAAATCTTTCCATCAAAAATGGGAAGAGGATAAATTGCTTTCTATCCCTGCGCTCTATGATGTAGAGGTGATAGGTGATGAGAACCAAGAAAGTCTTTTAGATTTTCAGACCTTAATGGATATGAAAAAAGAAGAAGAGACAGTATACCTCTTTGACTTAGCAGGAACATTGGACGAGCGTTATATTGATTTGCTCATATACAGCGACTTTATCATCATTCCTTTTGAGTACTCCGATGTGTCAGTAAAATCTACAATGGTATTCATCAACCTATTGGGTATGATAGAAAGCCAAGCCAGTCGTGTGTTCGTGCGTTCCAAGTATGATAAGGGGTATTTTTATCGCAATCAACAGGCAATGGACGAGGAAATTAGCAAGTATGGGAAACTACTATCTACACCTATTTACAAGCGCAACGACTTGCAGAGTATCAATACTCGTCGCCTTTCTTACGAACAAAAGAATGCTGTTAAACAAACGTTTGAAGAACTAATCCAGTACATCAATGAAACCATCTAAATTACCCTTTAACATACAATTGGAGCGGAAATACAACGAAATAAACACAGAGGACTTCCTCAGAGATTGGATAGAAAATGAGGGAAGCAGGCGTGATAGAACCATTAGTATGAGTAATGATTTGCACATTGAGTTAGTGAAGTTCGGCACTTTTGAAGTAGACCTCAATGAAATTATTGACATAGGTTTGCGTTATGCCCTTAGCAAACGAGAGTTTAGGGGAATGATAGCACAACTGATAGCCTATAAAAGTAGTTACTTAACCCATTAATAAAAAACACTGATGACAACATTTTTTCAAATAGTAATTATTGTCTACCTCCTTTATTACGCAGGAAATATTCTATATGATTTGTATTTCAAAAAAGAAAAACTAACAGTAGAGGAGGAAGACAAACAAGAGTTTTCTTTATCGGGTATAGAGCAAATTAAAGTTACCAATGTAGACTTTAACGATGTGGAAGAAATGACTACCAGCAGTAGTACAGAAATAGATGAGAATGATTTATTCCCTTCTACTCCTGATGAGACTGCAACAGTTCCTGATGAAGTCTTAAACGCGATGATGAGAAAACATCAAGAGGAAGAACAACTTAACACTGACAATACCGATAAACCTGAAACAAGTTCAGATAACACTGGTGGAGAAAGCACAGAACTCACTAATGAGCAAAAGCAAGAGCTTTTAAAAGACAATAGAGCACGTTTTAAAGACATTATGAATATGGCAGAGACCAGTGTACAAGTAGTGGTTAGTGGAGAGGGCGAAAATGGCATTAAGGTATACAAAGCCTCAGTTCAACCTAACTGAACTCTAATATTAATTTTTTTCAATATGTTAAACAATCAGAAATCTGTAACAAGAAAGCGACTACTACTCTTGTTACTTTTAGGAGTGTGTGTCACGACTCCTATGTTTGCACAAGGTGCGGGTGCTATTACCGATGCAGCTAATAGTATCAAAAGTTATTGGGGGCCTTTAAAAACGCTCATTATGATGATTGGAGGTATTGTAGGTCTTATTGGAGGTTTACGTATCTACAACAAGTGGACGAATGGCGACCAAGACATCAACAAGGAAATCCTCGGTTGGGGAGGTGCCTGTTTGTTCCTCATCTTAGTGCCTATCTTCGTAGGAGCTTTCTTTGGTTTGAACTAAAAACTAAAAATTGCTTAGCCTATGGGATTCTACCTGTACAAGGGGCTTAAAAAACCCCTTGTCTTTTTCGGACTTAAAGATAAGTACATCTATTACGCCTTAGGTTCAGCCTTAGGAGGACTTATCTGTTTAGCTTCCTTGCCTTCTTTTATTGGTTGGTTTGGTGCTCTTATAGGAGTAGGAATAGGTGTAGGAGGCGTATGGTATACCTTTCATAATCAAAAGACAAAAGGTCTGTATAACAAAATTAAAAACAATGATGAGATACACATCTTTCCTAAAAGATTTAGGAAATCATCACATAAACAACAACAGATTAAATCGTTATAACTATGGAAATACAAGGACGAGTTAAGGAGATTTTTCCTTTAGAGGTTATTGGTAACAATGGCTTTCAGAAAAGAGATTTAGTTATCACCACTGAAGAACAGTATCCTAATGATATTAGCATTCAGTTCACGCAAGGGCGTTGTGCGCTATTAGACAATTTGCAAAAAGGTCAATTGGTAAAAGTACATTTCAACCTTAAAGGGCGTGAATGGATTTCTCCACAAGGAGAAGTGAAGTATTTCAATACAGTAGAAGGTTGGAAAATAGACTTAGTGCAAATGCAACAAGTACCCTATAATTCAAGTCAAGGGCAATTTGTACCTGCACAAACGCAAACTCAGGCAACACCGCCTCCAATGCAACAACAAGCACCACAAGCACAACAGGGTGAGTTTTTTAACTTTTTTGGTAATGCGCCTGCACAATCCGATGATAACATTCCTTTTTAACAAGAAAAGAATATCAAAATGAAGACAAAGGCTTTTGAATTTCCTTTTATAGGGTACGACTATGGCAGTGAGCACGGCTGGAAGTACGATGCGCTTATTGGTCAGTACGGCAATCCTGTGATAGGTATTCGCATTAAAAATATAGTAGAACAATACTCAGCAGACCCTGAACGTTACGAGCAGTTTCACACCATTCTCAACCAAGTGATAGCTATTATCGGGGAAGGACATATAGTGCAGAAAGTAGATATTTTTGCTAAAAAGCGGTATGTATCTGAAAAGGAAAACACCTATCTGCAACAGAAATACTCCGACCACTTTAACGGCCGTATCTACAAAACCATAGACACACTACTGCTTTTCACTGATTTGTTAGACAAGAAGAAAAGTAAGTACAAGTTTTCAGAAAAAACCTATAAGGAACTGCGAGACAAGTGTGAAAAGGTGTTTATGCTGTTAGAGCAAAGCGAGTGTAACCTCGATTGGCTTTTTGAGAAAGACTTTGAGTATTACATTGGAGGTACTCTTACAATGCAGTTTGCCGATGTGCCCGTGTTTGACAATATCAAATCTACCAATGAGTATTTGCGTATAGGCAGCTCATTTGTCAAAACTGTCTCTTTTGTAGATGTAGAAAACATTGAGCTGCCTAATGAAATAGAAACCTATTCACGCTTAGGAGGTAGCAGTACAGTTGCTGATTTGGCAGTAGATAATTTTTCTTTTCTCAACGAGTTAGAAGAATATCAAACAATTGTCTACAATCAGGTAATTGCTATCCCACCCCAAGTAGCACGCCAGCGAGAGTTGGAAAAGAAAATGAAAAAGCACGATGGAGTAGCTAAGAATGCTCCTTCTAATGCCATAGTAGCACAGGAAATACAAGACCTTTTGCACGATATAGCCGTCAATGGGCAGCTCATAGTAGACGCTCACTTTTCGTTGGTATTTGCTTGTGACACCTTGGAGAAAATGGAAAAAACACAGTCCACTATTGAAAGCAAACTTTTTACCAAGGGAATTATCATCTCTAAGAACGCTTACAACCAAATGGAGCTATTTAGGTCGGCTATTATAGGTAATGCGGTAGAACTGCAGGACTATGATTTGTTTACCACAACGAGCGAGGCGGGCTTGTGTTTTTTTTTTAAAGAGAGTTACCCGATAAGTGAAAAATCTAATTTTTACTTGCGTTTTGCAGATAGACAAGGCGTTCCTCTAAAGGTAGACACCTCTGATTTGCCTTATCAAACGGGGCGTATCAACAACCGTAACAAGTTTGTTTTAGGTCCTTCGGGAAGTGGTAAATCGTTTTTGATGAACAATATTGTAGAGCAGTACCTCACTTATAATTACGATGTGGTAATTGTAGACACGGGTGACTCTTATTCAGGGACTTGTTCCTACAAAGGAGGTCGCTATGTGCAGTACACAGAGGAAAAGCCTATTACGATGAACCCGTTTGCAGTAGGTAAAGAAGAGTTTAACATTGAAAAAACTGAATTTCTTACCAATCTCATTTTCTTAATATGGCAAGGAGCTGATGCAACAATGTCCCCCGCTCAGAAATCCATTATAGACAATGCCCTCCTTGCCTATTATCACCAACACTTTGAGGGTGATACCCAATGGTATAAAGCCAAAACAAATGAGGAGCTGTTACTCTACCTTAATAAGTTCAATGTGTATGAAGAAGATTTGGATAGTAACGAGGAAGAGACATATTATGATATACTGGGACTGCCTTTTGATGCCACTACTGAAGAAATTAAGGACAGAGGGCGCAAACTGTTAAAAGAGTATCACCCCGATAAGCGCAAAGAAAAGTTAGACACTAATATGGATGATATGTTTTACAAGATATATGAAGCTTATGATACTCTTTCTGATGAAAATAGGCGCAAAGCCTATAACGAAAGTGCGGCACTTATCTCTGTAAAACGAGAAGTAATAGTGTTAGATGATGAAGATTCAAAAGGTGATAAACAGCGACAAGCGATTGTAAAACGCGTTAAAAAGGTAGCAGAAGAATTTAAAGTACAAGAATTGTCGTTTAATACGTTCTATGATTTTTGTGAGAAGTTCCTACCTGTGTATATGAACAACAAGCACCACCGTATTACCGAGCAGGAGTTCAACCTGCGTACTTTTCTCTTTGTGCTCAAGGACTTTTATCGAGGAGGTCGCTATGGTACCACTCTTAACGAGAATGCCGATAGTTCCTTGTTTTACGAGCCGTTTATTGTATTTGAGATAGACAACGTGAAGGATAATCCTAAACTGTTCCCGATAGTAACGCTTATCATTATGGACACGTTCATTCAAAAAATGCGTTTGCGCAGTGATAGGCGCAAAGCCCTCATTATCGAGGAAGCGTGGAAAGCGATTGCCTCTAAACTGATGGGAGGGTATATCCTCTATCTGTACAAAACGGTGCGCAAGTTTTGGGGAGAAGCGGTAGTAGTTACCCAAGAGTTAGACGATATTATCGGTAATACAGTAGTGAAGGACTCAATTATCAATAACTCCGATACGTTCATACTACTTGACCAAACCAAGTTTAAGGACAATTTCGACCGTATAGCAGCACTACTGTCGCTCAACAAAGTAGAACAAAACAAAATCTTTACGATTAATAACTTGAACAACAAAACAGGCAGAGGGCGCTTCAAGGAATTTTATCTAAAGCGAGGCTCAAAAGGAGAGGTATACGGCAACGAGGTATCTATGGAACAATACCTTACCTATACCACTGAAAAGCCTGAGAAGTCAGCTATACTGTACTATGTAAAGGCGTTAGGCAATTACGATAAAGCTTTAGATGCTTTTGTTGCCGATGTAAAGAAGTACAAAGAGAAGACCGATGCCATATTTGCCTTGGTAAATCTTTACAAAAAACCTTTAGACGAGAAAGTAGTTGCTTTCTTTAAGGAGTTTAAAAAGGAACACTCTAAAGATACCTTAAAGAAATTCGACCAATATGTAAAAGACCAAGAAATACCTTTATCTGAACTTATAAACGCACAACACTATGAAAAACAAGCTGTTTAAATTATTACTTACATCAATGTTGTTGCCTGCAATAGGTGAGGCACAAACTATTTACTTTGACCCTGCAGTAACAGGCTCAATGGCGGGCTATGCTATATCGCTTAAAAACGGACAGAACAAAATAGCTGATGAACAAACCAAACTGCAAAAGGCACAAACCTTTATCAGTAGTCAAATGGCATTAGTCAATCAGGTGCAAGAAAAGGTGTATAAAGGACTTACAGAAGTCTCTACCACCCTTACCAACGGAATGCAACTCAAGAGTATATGGGAGCAGCTCAAGCAATGCCAAGAGTATTCTTCTAATGTACTCACCCTTGCTAAGAAACACCCTCAGTACGCTGTTTTTGGCGCAAAAGCAAGTGAAAAAGCCTATCAAGAAATACTCAAGCTAACCTCAGAGATTAACAGCGTAATTGATAGTAAGGGTAAGAACCTAATGACCGCTGGCGACCGTTACAAGCTGTTAGACTCTATTGAGAGCAAAATACGCTCTTTCAAGATTTGGCTTTTGACTATTCAAATCGGGTTAGAAAATGCTCAGCGTATTGGGTTTTGGAGAGCTATCAATCCCTTTGACCAATACATCAATACCGATAAGGATATAGTAGAAAACATAATGCGAAAATTTAAACACAATTTCTAATGAAAAAGGTTATTTATCTCATCGGAGTATGTACACTGGGTTTTTGGCTTAGTTCCTCAGGAGGAAGAGGGGGAGCTCCTAAAGTTCCCTTAGAAAAAGAATCATTATCCCCCGTGATGATTAACAACGAGGTAGAACGTTCAGTTGATGAAAACAAGCGACAAAAAACGCTCAACAACAAACAAACGCTCAACACAACTACCGAAGCAGTCAATAAAAGCCAATGGGAGAAGTATAAGGAAACAGGGCGCAAGATACAAGACCGCTTGCGGATAGTAGATTTTACCCTGCAAGCAATCCCAACGGGCTATGTAATTAGCGAGCGTGCTAAAGAAATAAAGCAGGTGCAACAGAAGATTTACAGAGAAATGCGCAACGCTCCTGATGTCTTTAGAGAAGCTTTTCCTATTGTATTGCCTAAACAAATCAATTTTGTAGACGATTTGCAAATGGTAACGCGATTTTTAGCAGGTATTGTACTTTCTTATGGGGCTATCAACCAAATGGAACGCGCTGAACGACAAATATTATTGGATTATGCCTTGAGTGAAGTTGATAGACTCTACAACGATTCTTACGCTACTCTTACAGTTATTCGTGAGACAAGCTATGCTATACAACGCAGAAGGAGCTTATTTCAGTACTATATAGACCGAGATAAGGAATTGGCGCAAGATATTTTAAAAAATGTAAAAAGCCTTGGACTATGAAACAACTCACACAACTAATTGTACTCTTTTTCTTTTCTGCAATAACTACCCTGCAAGCACAGAGTAGTTATTATGAGACGGTCATCAACAGTTCTTTATTGGCACATATCAGTGCTAATCACGTAACAAGGGAAGCGAGTTTAGCAAACTTTAATAGTATCTTTAAAAAGCAAAAAGAGTTCTATGAAGAGTCTAACAAAAAGATAGTACAAGTGCTGGCTATTCACGAGAAAATTTACCAAAATCTGTACAACATTAATTCATTGTTCAAACAGAGTAAGCAACTCAAGTATATAGGTATTTACCTTGGGAACGTATTTGAAAACGTACAAAAAATGAACCGAATTGCTATGGAAAACCCTCAGTATGCTTTTTGGGTAAAGAAGCAAACGGACGAGGTTATTAATAAAGCAACATCATTGAGTAATGATTTATATACCCTCACGAAAAAAGAGAATAGAAAACTACTGATGGACTCAGCCGATAGAGATGCGCTTATTGACCGCATTTATATGAAAGTTCGTTTACTCAATGTTTCTATTTTAAACGTTATCAATATCATAGAGTTTAACAAAAGTCGCGCTTACATTTACTCTATCCCTGTATTCAACAATTTTGTAGAGCACGACAAGCAGCTGGCTGAGGAGATTATGCAAAAGTACAGGCGATATAAACATTTTTAATACTATGAAACAAACTATTTTTTATCTGTGCCTATTAGCTACATCTGCAGTCTTTGCTCAGTACAAGGTTACCAAGGTGAAAGATGAAGCCCTCAATGCACAAGAAAAACGACAAGTATTTCAGCAGTGGGGCGATTTTAAACCCGAAGCGCAGTACAAGACTATTTTCGGGATAAAGGTCGGCCCTCAATTGAGCAAGAACCACTCAATGGTATGGGGGTGGCTCTCTTATAATGGGCGCAGGTATAACCACCGATATATGGATGGTCCTGATATTCGTCCGCTTAGTGCTACAGGATTAGAAACCCAACGACAAGCTAAAGCTATGATAATGCAAAAAGAAGCAGAGACTATCAAAAAACACGTGGATAGTATCTATAAACGCAGTCTCAGCGATATGGCACACTGGACTTCCTTAACCGTTAATGCCGACCCGCTGTTTTTGTTGTATTACAAACGAATGCTCACTCCTTTAAAAAACTTTCCTGACAATCCACAGACCTTTTCTCAGTGGGGTTTTAAAGATGAGAAATCTTTTGAAAACGCTAAACGCACAGGACAGTTACAACCTTTGCAAGAAAAGTTAGATATTATCAAAGGGATATACCAAAAGGCAACCACCTTGGATATGCCACGAGGCAAGCGATTTTTGATGTATCACAAGGCTCTGATAGGTTGGCGAGAATTTAAGCGAATGTTACAAAACACAGGTAATATCAACTTATGGTTTTTAGAAACAGAACGACTGCTAAATGAATCCTATAAGGCTACCGATGGTATATCTCCACTAATGGACGATATACAAATAATGGAAGGTATAATGCGAGAATACAAACATAAATTCTAAGTATATGAACTTAAAGAAAATAACAATCATTATAGCAAGTTTGCTTTTTATATTGGCTACTCCAGCCTCTTTGGCACAGCCAAGACCTCCTTATTCAGGAGCAGGAGGCTCAACGGTCATAGGCCCGCCACCACCTAATGCAGCTCAAGGAGCTAAGACCGTAAAATTTATGAAAGGTAGTGGCGACTTTGAGGAGTGGTTTATGGAAGCCTTTACTCACTTAGACACTTTCATTGAAAGTTATGCCTATCAAGCCTCTCTACTGGGAAAAGCTATTGGAGCTTTGGGTATGCTCATTTATTTTTCAATCATAGGTTTTAGAATGCAAAGCGGAAGTGCTGAGTGGGATGTAGAGCCAATGATTAAACCTGTTATTATCGGACTCATACTCATCTACTGGGTGCCCTTTACTCAAATGATACAATACCCATTTTTAAAGCTCGCTGAAATGCCTAAGGGTGTTTTCCAAGAGATTGAGAAGACAACCAATGATCTTCGGACAACTCGCTATACCAAACAAATGCAAGTGCTTGATGCTACTATCAAAGAAAGAGCAGCTCTTATGGCTAAAAAGCAAGACTTTTGGACAAAAGTAGGCAATGGTGATGTAGGAGAAGCCTTTGGTGACCAGTGGGACAAACTCACCGCTCCTATTGAAGATGCCCTTGAAAGACTTAACTATAAAATGCAAAAAGTTATAGGTGAAGCCCTTGAGTTAGTATGCTTAATGATTTTAAGGGTGGGGGTCTATCTCATCTTCTTTATACAGAAGGTATGGTCGTATATACTGATAGTTCTAGGCCCTATAGCTGTCGGTATGTCGCTCATACCAGGGTTTGAAAGTTCTTTGACTAACTGGATTTCTAAGTTCATTAACATCAACCTTTACACCTTTATTGCTTATACGATTATCAATATAGGGCAACAAATTATAATGGCAGGTTACACTATGGATATTACACGCCTTTCAGCTATAGTAGATAACGATGGTAATGTAATTAACCAAGGACTTTTAATGGCTTATACCACTCATAGCGGAATGATGAACTCTGTGATTTTTCCTTGTGTGGGTTATGTGATAACAGGCATAGCTACATTGATGACCCCTGTTATTGCCGATGCTGTTGTTTCAGCAGGAGGCGCAGGAATAATGACTAAAGCTAAAGGAGGTATAAGTAAATTAGCAGGTGCTGGAAAAGCAGGTGGTAAAGCTGTAGGAGGTACTATAAACGCTGGTCGCTCAATGGCTAATAGTGTAAAAAACTCTGTAGCCAATACTACTTTCGACACTGTTAGCAAAAATATCAATAGGATGCCCGATGTACCTAAATAACAAATTCAACTCACAATGATAGTAAAAAACATAGAAAAACGTATCAAAATCAATAAAACAATGGCAATAGCCACCGTAATATTTGCCATCGTTATCGTGATAGTAGGTTTTAGCTATTCCTACAGAATTGTACAGGACTCTCGTAAGTCTATCTATATCTTAGACAATGGAGTTCCCGTATTGGTCAAGCAAACTGATGAGTTATTAAATCGCCCTGTAGAGTACAAGGCACAAGTGGAACTTTTTCACCGCTTGTTCTTTACCTTAGCTCCTGATGATGAGTACATCAATAAAAATATTGATAAATCACTCTACCTTATGGACGACTCAGCGAAGAAAGAGCGCAGTAACCTTACTGAAAAAGGCTGGTATAACCAAATCATCTCCTCTAATGCAACCGTGTCCATACAAACTGATTCTATCAATATTGATTTGAATAACAAGAAGTTTATGTATTACGGCACTCAGATGATTAATAGGAAAACAAGCCTTATCATACGAAAGCTCATTACACAAGGTACTTTTAGAGATATACCGAGAACACCTAACAATGCGCACGGAGTACTATTAGAAAACTGGAATATCTTAGACAATACCGAGCTATCTGTTAAACAAAAATACAGTTATTAGAATGGAAAAGGAAGTACAACAAATCAATTCTGTAGAGACTCAAATAGAGTCCCAAGAAGAGCAACAACCTAAAAAAATCAAAGATAGGTTTAAAGAAACCTCAGTAGGCAAATGGCTGTATGCCAATCCTAAAAAGTTTTACACCTATGCAATGACCTTCTTAGTACTATCGTTTATAGGAAGTACCATTTGGGATATACGCTTGTCTCAGAAAGCTGATAAAAACGTTATAATACCAATGCTTTACGAGCAGAGCAGTAAAATCATCAAGCAAAATGAGAACAGACAGGAGCAAATGAAAAATATCTCTGAGGAACTAAAGGGCTATAAAGCCAAACGTGATTTAGGGTCACTCACTCCTTCTGATAGCCTTAGAATTGAGTTTTTATACGAGCAGTATCAAACCTTACAAAACCAAAGTCAGCAATGAGAAAAATTAACTTTAAGCAACCCAAGTACATCTTTCCTCTGATTGCTTTGCCTTTTGTCTGCTTTATAGGATATCAAGTGATAGACTTATTTAGCAAAGACGATAAAAAGGAGCAAGCACAGAAAGACCTGAGTACCTCTTTAGGAAAAGTAGAAACGCCCATAATGAACAAAAATGATGCGTACGACAAGATGTTTGAGAATACGAATGACAGCCGTTCTATGATTCAAGATTTTGAGAAGGAAAGCGACAGTCTTTATAACTATTCCGACAATCTAAATGATGCGCAAAAGCGTTACTTAGATTCCTTGGAGTACGAACGTAAACGCAACGCAAACACCAAGGTAACCAAAATAGGTGATAACACCTATTACCACCCTAACAGTAATTTTTCTCAATCATCATCGGGACAATCCTCATCGCAATCACAACAATCACAAGACGATAAAGATTACGAGCGTTCCAAGGAAATGATTCGTATGCTCAACGAGTCACAACAGCCTACAGTGAGTGCAAAACAAGAAAAAGAGGAGAAAGAGTACGACCCAGTAAAAGGCTTACGTGAACAAATGTTGTTCTTAGATTCCCTTGAGAAATCCAAAGACCCCGAAGCAGTGCGACAAAGAGCAGCCTCAGAGCGTTTGAAAGCCAATAAAGAGAAACGCGAGGCCTTTCTCAATCGTACATTAGAGGTAACCAAAGCGAATAACTTAGGTAATTTTAATCACATCTCTAAAGAGAAAGAGGGTAACAATATCAAAGCAGTAATTGATGAGAATATCAAAGGCTATTTAGGTAGTCGTATTCGCATACGCCTATTGGAGGATATTTTCATCGGTAAAAAACAGAAGAGGTTAGTGAGAAAAGGCAGTTTTCTATACGCTGAGATTGCAGGGTTTTCTCAACAGCGCGTTTACCTGAGTATAGTATCAGTAATGACAAACAATGAGATTTACCCTATCAATCTTTCCATTTACGATATGGACGGACTCAAAGGTTTATACGTGCCTGCAAGTGCTTTTAGGGAAATGATTCGCGAGTTAGGAGCGAGCTCCGTACAAGGGGTGAATGTAGAAACAGGCCAAGGATTCTTTACTAGCCTTGCCTCCAATCTATTCCGCTCTACCTCCGAAGCAGTAGCGGCTATCATTCGCAAAAATAAAGTAAAACTCAAGTACAACTCTTACATCTATTTAATTAACGAACAAGATTTAAACAAAAATGAAGAATAACATCATTACAAAACTCTCTATAGCGTTATTTGCCATTGTTTGGGGAGGACAAGTACAAGCTCAAAGCCTTGTCAATCAAATCAACGTAGATGACCTCCCCATTATCTTTATGGGCAAAGAAGTGAATATCCACATCATCGCCCCCGAACCGATACAGTTTGTAGACCTCTCTACAAATCTCCTCATAGGTGATTTACCTTCTGAGAATATCGCCCGCATCAAAGTAGAGCAGAACGGAGATGAACTAATGGAGAATGCAACTCAAAAAAAGCAGCTCCGTTCAGGAATGGACATCGGTATTATCACGGTAGTAGGACAGTCCTTTTTAGCGCAGTACCGTGCTATCTACCAAGAGCAAGAGCACAATTGGTTAGCCTCTAACATTCATATCAAAGCCGAAGATATGCAACCATTGGAGTTTCCTAAGTTTAAATACTCTAACTATGAGCTTAAACGCTTTGCGATGGACATTCGAGCAAAGAAAATCAAAAAGCCCATTCGCAAGAAAAAGAATCTGAAGCTCAGAATGCTATTGAACAATGTTTATGTATTAGATGATTACATTTTTTTAGACATCAGTATTGAAAACCTAACTAATTTGCCTTGCAATATCGATACTATGAAATTCAGTATCGAGGACAAGAAGATTTACAAAGCGACCAACAATCAAAGTATTCTGCTAACGCCTTTGTATGCGCTGAATAATCAGACTAAGATACGCAAGAACTACCGCAATATTTTTGTGTTTGAGAAGTTTACCTTCCCCAATAGCAAAATACTGAAAATACGCCTTATCGAGGAGCAAATCTCAGGGCGTGTAATTGATATGAAAGTCAATTACTCCGATGTACTACAAGCTGATACATTCTAAACCATAAACTCTGAAACCTATGAGTATGCAAGAACAACAAAACCAAATTAAGATATACGACTTCTTCCAAAAAATGGTCTATGGAGTCGTTACCTTAGACTGCCTAATTCTTTTTTTTCAGAATGCAGAAATACCTGTACTATCCAATATCTTACAAAGCTTTGCTAAAATGGGAGTGTTCTTTCCTCCTATCAATGCCAAACTGAGTACCCTCGTATTAATCGCCTTGGTAGCTGTTGGTACACGTGCTAAGAAGAAACGAGACTTGGATGCAACCAAAGAAATCTTTTTGCCTATCTCTGTAGGGCTGATAATGATTATTGGATCATTAGCTCTTGTATGGGGCGCAGGCAATCCCAATTTACCTTATATAGTGCCTTATCTTAACGGCTATCAATTAGGTTACCTTTTGCTCTCGTATGCAGGAGCGATGATCACCCAAAAGGGTGCTGATAGTATTTCTAAACTAATGCAAACTAAAATGGATAAAGACCGCTGGAATACCGAAGAGGAGAGTTTCGACCAAAATAGGGAACTTGTGGAAACTCCTACCTCAGTAAACATCCCTTACAAGTTCCGTTACAAAAAACAAACGCACCAAGGCTGGATAAATATAGATCCCTTTCGTGGTTCTATGGTGATTGGTGTCCCTGGCTCAGGTAAATCTTTTGGGGTGATTAACCCCGCTATTCGTCAGTTAGTGAGCAAAGGTTTTTGCCTCTGTATCTATGACTTTAAGTTTCCCAGCTTAGGTGAAATCGCCTATTATCACCACTTGCTAAAAAAGAAAACCGACCCTAATTACAAGCATCAATTTCACGTGGTAAACCTCGATGAGGTGGAATACTCCCGAAGAGTGAACCCTTTTAAAAAAGAGTATATCAACACCTTGGCACAAGCACAAGAAATGGCTGAATCTATGGTGAGTGCCTTGCAAAAAGGAGGTGGTTCAGGCGGTGGAGGCTCTGAGCAGTTCTTTACGCAATCAGCGGTGAATTTCCTTGCCTCTACTATTTATTACTTTGCTACTTATGAGAATGGTAAGTACTCCGATTTGCCTCACATACTCGCGTTTATGAATCGCAGTTACCAAGAAATATTCGACACCCTCTTTACCAATGAAGAGTTAGTATCGCTTATGTCGCCTTTCAAATCAGCGTATGAGAACAAAGCCTTTGACCAGCTCGAAGGACAGATAGGCACTATAAAGATTTTCTTATCACGCTTGGCAACCAAAGAGAGTTTTTGGGTGTTCAGTGGCGACGAAGTGCAACTCAAAATATCAGACCCTGAAAATCCCTCTATCCTCATTCTCGCCTCCAACCCTCGCACGCAGGATATCAACTCAGCCCTTTATTCAGCTGTACTCAACAGGGTAATAAGTCAGATAAACGACAAAGGTAACCTCTACAGCGGGCTCATTGCCGATGAGTTCCCTACTATCTACATTCACAAGATAGACAACCTCGTGGCAACTGCACGTAGTAATCAAGTTGCTGTAATGCTCGGTTTGCAAGAGCAACCACAATTGCGCCAATTCTACAAAAAAGAAGTAGCAGAAACCATTTCAGCGATTATGGGTAACATCCTATCAGGAGCCGTACGCGACAAGGGTACCCTTGATTGGCTTGAAAAACTCTTTGGCAAAATCAAGCAGAAGAGCTATTCAGAGTCTATCTCTAACCAAGGTACCAATATGACCATCAGCGAAAAAATGGACGTGATGATCCCAGCAGGCAAGATTGCAGGACAACGCACAGGTGAAATGGTGGGTATGGTCGTACAAGGAAACGATAATGCAACCGAAGAATTTAAAACATCGGCTATTTCAGGTAAAATCAACCTTGATATGAAAGCCATTAAACACGAGGAAGCCAATTACGTGAAAATGCCTGCTTACTATTCATTCAAAGACAGTGCAGGCATCGACCGCAAAAACGAAATCCTTATGACTAACTTCCGCCGTATCAACAAAGAAGTTGAAATAATGATTGGAGAAATCAAAGAAGCCGTAGCTTAAAACATATTGCCAATGCAACTCAATAAAAAACATATCAAAATAATAGCCCTATACCTTTTCTTTTCTGCAATAAGTAGCACTTATGCACAGTTCAATACACTCACACCAAGAGTTGCACCTGAAAAAGAGTATCAGAAATTCAGAGTGATAGAGCATAGTGAGGTAAGTAGTAGCAATGCTACTGCAGAAAAAAAAGGCAGTGGCGTGTGGAAACGATTGTTCCGTAGTGAGAAGGCAGCTCTTCGCAAGGAGGTAGACTCGCTAAAGACAATCATTCGCCAATCACAACCTCCAGCGACCAATATTCTAAAGCAGGTGCAAGACTCTATTATCTTATCACTTGCTAAAAAGGCAGTGACAGAGGTACACACCAAACAACAACCTATCCCTGACAAACAGCCCGTACGGTTGGCATTACCTTTAAAAGGAGAACTACACGTTACCTCGCCCTTTGGAGAACGTTTTCACCCCATTCTAAAGCAAGAACGTATGCACAACGGGATAGACCTTCGTGCTAACTATCAGCACATATACGCTGTGTTAGACGGAGTGATTATCGGAGTAGGTTGGGACAGCAAAGGTGGAGGAGTGTATATCAAAGTCAAACATCAGAACTTTGAAACGACTTACTGCCACCTTTCTGAAGTCTATTACCGACAAGGAGAAACTGTAAAAGCAGGTTTTATCATTGGCAAAAGCGGTAACACAGGACTCTCCACTGCACCCCATCTGCACTTTTCAGTAAAGCAGAATAACGAGTATATCAATCCCGTAACTTTTCTAAATGACTTAATATCTCTAAAATAACAAAACTATGAACGAAGCACAAGAAAAGTATTTAGACAATTTTAAACAAGAAGCGTTAGATGCTGTACAAAAGCTATTAGAATATCTAAAAACAATGCGCCCTAATGGTTTTATTTCTACAGAAGGAGAAATAGACGCAAGAGATGTGTATGTAGACATAATGTATCATTTGCGTGATTTTATCTATAAAAGAAACTATATAAAGTGAAAACCCTAATCATAGCCGAAAAATCAACCCAAATGCGTGAGTACGCCCGCGCCTTAGGCTTTACCCTCAAAGGCGACCACTACGAAAAAGGCGATATGATCCTTTCCTGTGCAGCTGGCCACCTCTTAGAACTTGCTGAAGATACCGCCTATCGAGGGGAAGGTAAATGGGATAAATCCTATTTGCCCCTGCTCCTGCAGATAAAAGATTATAAGTACGTGCCTAAGAAAGAGGAGAACCGACAAGCTCAACTCAACAAGTTAGGCAGCTTACTGAACAGCCCTGAAATCGGTAATATCATTGTCGCTACCGACTCCGACCGCGAGGGCGAGCTTATCTTTCGTTACATCTACAACTATTTTAAGTGCAAGAAACCCTTTATTCGTGTGTGGGTATCGGCATTAGTTGATGAAAATATTCGTGAAGCCTTTGCCCATCCTACCTACAAGCAAGGCGACCCTTTTTTAGAAAACCTTTGTAAAAGTGGTTACGCTCGTGCTTTTACTGATTGGCTTATAGGCGTTAACGCCACCCAAGCGGCCACCCTACAATTAGGGCAAGGTAAATTGCTATCCATAGGACGCGTACAGACTACTATCCTGAAGATTATTTGCGATAGGTACACTAAAAACAAATCACACGAGAAAACCTATACTTACAAGATTATCACCAATCATTCGTACAATGGTACTGCCTACACGACCGAGAGCCCTATTTACGAGAATAAGGGGCAAGCACAAGCCGTTTTTAACGGACTTTTGCCCGCTCATAGGTTCGTGTCTCACGAGGTAAAAAAAGTGTCTAAAAACCCGCCTCTATTGCATACGTTGGACAGTTTAACCATTGTGGCCAACAAACTCTATAAGTACACGCCCGACCAAGTGTTAGCCTCTGCCCAAAAACTGTATGAAAGCAAATATTTGTCCTATCCGCGGACTGAAGACCCTTACATCACCGAAGAAGGATATTACAAACTACAAAAGTTCTTTGTCGGTTTGTGTGAAAGTTTTCTCGGTGTTACCGACTTTTCTTTTATGGGTAAACCCAAATCGGTAGATGATAGTAAAATTACAGGCTCGCACGATGCCTTAATACCTACGGGCTATACCAGTGGGTTAGAGAGTTTAGCCGAGCAGGAACACCGTATTTTCTCACTTATCCTATATCGCTGTTTGGAGAGCTTTTCTGAAAGCTCTCAGTACGAAAAAGGCGTGTATCTTTTCGATAACCAAGGCACGCCTTTCAAAACCAATACTAACAAATGCTTATATGCAGGGTGGGAGCGCTACACGCCTAAAAACAAGTCTGTAGCTTCTTCTGCCGAAGACGAACCCGAAGCTGATGATGAAAAAATTACTGTTTTAGAGTTACCCTATAGGCAAGGTGACGCAGTTGCTATTGAGGCTAAAAACGTTCGTGAGATAGAAAGCAAACCACCTGCTATATACACACCCGCCACCCTCACTGATGATTTGTGTAACTTGGATAAATTCCTACAAGAGCAATCGCCTGAAGTACACAAGGAATTAGCATCGCAGTTTGAGTTAAAAGGACTACAAATCGGTACGAAAGCCACTCGCCCTGGCATACTTGAAACGCTCATCGAAAAAAGGCAGTTTGTCGCCTTGCAGAAGAATAAGTATATACCTACAGACTTAGGCCTACAGTTTTACAATGCTATCAAAGATTTAGAAGTAGTGAACGTTGCCCAAACTGCACGCCTTGAATACCAACTGAAGCAGATAACCGAAGGGAAGTTATTAGTAACTCAGTACTACAACAACCTATTGCAGTACGTGCAGAATATGGTGCACGATATCTTTAGCATTGAAGCCACTGTTAAGGTAGAACGCCCTACCTTGGGAACTTGTCCTAAGTGCAAGCAAGGGCAAATCGTGGAAGGCAAAAAAGCCTTTGGCTGTACCAACTACAAAAGCGGTTGCGACTTTACCATTTGGAAAGAGGTAGCCCATAAAACCATCACCGCCAAACAAGTGACCGACCTTATCACCAAAGGCAAAACAAGTCTTTTAAAGGGCTTTAAAAGCAAGGCAGGTAAAGACTTTGAAGCGTATTTGGTACTCAAAAATTGTAAAGTAGATTTTGAATTTAAAAACAATAAGAAGAAATGACAAAACAACAGAAGTTAGAAATCTTTTACACCGCTATATTGCTATTGCTTTTTATAGGAATTATAGTAGTAACAGTTTACTTTAACAGCTTGGTTATAGAAGCGTTACAATCCATTGACGAGTCGTCTCTTGTTACCACCAAAGAAGCTCAAATAGCTAATGAGTTAGCAATTCTTATTAAAAAATGTATAGCTCCTGTCAATCTAATATTGGGAACAGTTATAGGTTTTTTAGCACCTGAAGTTATTAAGCTGGTAAAACAATTATTAAAAACAAATAAAACAACGACAATATGAATGAACAATTACCCACATCCGACCTTAAAGAGTACGGTATTATGAGTGAGGATAACACCTTCTCTAAGAAACTGTCTAACAAGGATATTGAAAACTTCCTAAAGGGACACGCAATGATTGCCGACAATGGTAAAGACCGTTTGATTTTTCTCCTAACGGACAACAACACCCGCCTGAATGTGAATATCTATCAGCGAGACAAAACCATTGACGAGATTGTAAAGCAAGGTCAAAAGGAAATTGTCTATAGTCAATTAAACGAACTTACCAATAGCAAGTCAATAGATATAGAGAAAAAAGCTTTTATCTATGACCAAAAAACGCAACAGGTAACCGAGTTTGACCTGCTCAAGGACACCGAGAAAATCGCACAAGTGGTTGCAGAAAAAAAAGATATTCAGGAAAGCAACCGTTTCAAGAACGAGCTTCTCAAGCTCAAAGGCTACTTGCAGGACAAAATTGACAAGTTCCCTGAGATTGGCAAGGAAATCACCAATAACCTAAACATAGTTTCTAAGACTATCAGCACCATTGACGATGCCACCCCTAATGAAAGTCAATCGCAAAAGCAACAACAATCTAAACTCCGTTTAGATGTCAATGACGACGACCTCTACCAAGACGCTAATCGTCACCGTGAGGAACAACAAGAGCAAGAACAACAACGCCATCGTGGCTTTAGAAGATAACATCAAAAATACAATACGAAATATGGCAGTTTATATAAAAGTAAGTAAAGACGATGTTACTTTAGAAGAAGTAAAACAAGTATTTGAAAATCCAACAGACAAGTTTGATATTCATAACTTCGATGGAACTAAGGGTGATTATTACGAAATGGAAGTTAGAGGCTTTGAAGAGGGAGAAGAAAGAAAAGCCAAAAAAGAACTCCTTAAAATAGTAGATAACCTTAGAAAGCAAAACTTGCAAATTAACATTGGTCAGCAATTCTATTCTAAAGACTACGATGAAACTTTAGAAGTGTATAGCATCCGTGAGCAAACCGACCCTAAAATCTATCTAAGGGGTACTGATTTCGATAGAGAAGTTACTCTTTACAAATCTGATATTGTAAAACTTCTCAATGAAGAGAGGTTAAAAGCTGTAGAAACACCTAAAAAAACCTTAAATACCTCCCTACTTAATGGTTTTATAGGTGATTTAGCTTGGGGGAATAATACTGAAATGGATAGGCTCAAGCAAGTATACCTCTCATTTTCTCCTAAGGAGAGAGAATTTGTAGAGAAAAACGCTGTAAAAGAAGGTGCAAATTCTATTGAAGAAGTCTCTGAGAAAGCATTATCAAAGGACGAAAAAGAGAAATTAGAAAACAAAATCAATAACTTTTTTAACACTGTAAAACAAATGGAAACAACAGAGCAAAAAGAGATAAACCAACAACCTGCAATAGACTTACAAGTAGGTCAAAAACTTCATTACAAAGAGGACGTTTTTGAAGTAGCAAGATTTGCTAAAAACCAAAACGGCCAAGATATGGTTATTCTAAAAGACCCTTCTATTGGGACAGGAGTAGAAATTCCTTGGTATAGGTCAAAATTAGAAGAGGTTATAAACAGCGGACAGTACAATCTTACAAAACCTAACAAAATTGAGCAGCAACAAAACCAAAATCAAGAACAAAAACCTCAAGGAAAAGAAATTGATGTCCGAAGCATAGAAATCAATATAGGGCAAAAATTTCAATCTACAGAAAATAACCACACTTTTGAGATAGTGGGAATAGGTAAGGAAAAATCTTGGGACAATAGTGATACTCTATTACTAAATAGCAGTAACGGACTAAAAGAAATTAGCAAACTACAAATGCAATATGCAGTTTTAGAAGGTAGAGTAAGAGATATTACATCTCCAGAGCGTGAACTTTCAGAGCAGCAATTCACACAACTGAACTACCTTAAAAACCAAGTAAAATATCTTGGTTTAGGCGAAGATAGTAAACTACACAAGGACTTAGAAAACGCTATACTATCGCCCGAAGCTAAAGTTACCGTTCGTGCCGAATACAATCACCCTGACCGCCTAATGAAAGGTAACACCGCTACTTTTGACCTAAACATCAATAAAACCGAACAAGGTGGCGTGTTTCTAAATTCTTACCGTGCTAATCTCACTACCAAAAATGGCGAGGAACGCTCACAAACCTTTAAGGTGCAGAAAGAAAACAGTATTACTGCCAAAGAAGCAATTAACCTGCTTGAGGGGCGTTCTGTAAAAATGGAGCACGATGTGGTCGATAAAGAAACAGGTGAGTTGTCACGCACCGAAAGCTTTATAAAACTTAATATGAAAGAGACTAAAACTGACTATGGCAACTACAAATATGAGTGGTACAATCAAAAAGCTTACGGTGTGGATGTAGACAACATTATGCAAAAGTCTAACTTAGCCTTTGCTGATGATACCGAGCGCGAACGTACAAAAAAACACTTGGAAAAAGGCAACATCACTCAGGTAACTTTCCTACACGAAAACCGTCAAGTACAAGGTTTTGCTGTATTAAATCCTCAGTGGAAAATGCTCAATTTGTACGATAGTGCAATGAATAGGGTTACTACTCAAAACCAATTGGTAAAACCCGAAGTTACCCAATCTCAGCAAAAGAACAACGTTCCTGAACACAGCATTTCACGATAAAACCTAACTTGAACAATGAAAAAAACTCTCTTTTTATTTTCTGCATTATTGTGTTTTTCTTGTGGTAAAAAGGAGATAAAAGCCGAAAAAGGAGGCATTGATATAGTATCCAACATCTATTTCAATGCCTCCAAAGGCTTAGAGGATATGAAAAGCGTAGTTGTCTCTAAACTCAATTACAAAGGCGATACTATTGTGGAGCTCGTTCCTTATGTAGATTACCCTGAAATCACTGAGAAAATCTTTGTCATTACCGATACGCTCGCTTTTGACATTACCGACAGAAATCCTCAGCAATTCATATTTTCTACGCTCCCTAAAGTCCCTTCTATTCCAAAACATAAAAAAGAACAAGGTGCAGTATTTAAATCAAAATACTTGTTGAATTACGGTTACCGAAAAAACCTTAATGATACTATTCTTTTTAAAAAGAAGTACAAACGTTTTAGGGTAATTACTCCTGAAAATTACACTACCTATTATGTTTACCAAACCGATACGATATTGCCTTACCAATTATATGAAAGACAAGGCAAAGAGTACGGAGGGCGTATAGAGCGTATAGACCTATATAACAAACAAAACGATGTGTTTATATCTCTACAACTCCTTCCTCGCAAAGAATGGGACAGTGAAGCTAAAAACATCTTTGAATTTAACGATTTTATCAAAAAACGCAAATAAACCTTACCTACTATGGCAAAACAACAGTTTTTATCCCCTCAAAACATCGAAGACATAATCAATAATACCTCCATAGTTGATTATTTTCACTACCTTGCTGATAAAGGACGACTAAAGTTCGACCGCCAACGTGGACACGACCACTATTTTCTTACTGAAAACGAAAAGTATTCAGTAAGCGATACCCCCCGAAAAGGTTATTATGATTTTAAAGCAGGTGAAGGTGGTCAAATCATCAAAGCTGTTATGAAATTTGAAAGTAAATCTTGGAGAGAAGCAGTAGATTTTCTTAAAGATTTTTCCAATACTACTATTAGCCAGAGTGTCAAAAATCAAAATGCAGAAAATAAAATAGCTACTCCTACTCAGCATAACATTGAGAAAAGCCCCAGAACTACAATTACCCAATTAGCTATTCCTAACAATGATAAATTGTTAGAGTATTTTGCAGAACGTGGTATCTCAAAAGAAATTTTACAGCAATATGCTCAACAAGTGCACTATCACAATAAGAACGATGGTAAGAATTATTTCGGCATTGGATTACGTAACCAATCAGGAGGGTATGATATCCGAAATCCTTATATCAAAGCCAAAGTAGGAGCAAGTGATATAAGCATTGTTCCTGGTACTCGTAACGAAACAGTTGTCTTTGAGGGAATGACCGATATGTTTTCTTACCTGCAAATGGCTAAAGATAACGGAAAAACTAATGACCGTACATTGGTAGTGCTGAACTCTATTACCAATACAGGTACTTTTATTGAGCAGTTTGAAAATTACACAGGCAAAATACATCTCTTTTTAGATGGGGATAAAGCAGGTAATGACGCTACACAAAGCATACTCAACAATCTGAAAAACAGCATAGACCAAAGAGGTGCTTACGGGATAGGTGTAAATGAGATTAAAGACTTGAATGACTATTATTTAAAAGTTTTTAACTACAAGAAAAGCTTAGAGCAAAGTAACACCTCTGAAGAGATAAAATTGCAAAAAGGAATGAGAGCGGTAAACAAAAGTACTAATGAGACTTTTGTCATTAGCTATACAGCCGATAATTATATAGATTTAAAACGTGAATACAACACTCATATTGCCAAAGTGAATAGCGTTCATTTCAATCAACTCAGCGAACTATTCAGCGATTATGATTTTTTTGATTTTAACGATAAAAAATTGTTTCTTTCACCAAAAAATATTATCTTTGCCGACAATAATAACATACAAATTCATACACAAAATGGAAGCACTACAATTGAACCCAACAGAGTATCCTCACCTAAGCAGGTGGGAGAGCAATCACCTGAACCAAACCTTAGAGAACCTCTCACGACAAGCCAATCCCAGCAAGAAGGAACTCACTCAAGCCGACAAGCAGTGGGCAGCGACAATGCTGGAAATGGACTTAGCAGCTCAGAGCGGAGCGATTTGGGAGGACGAACAGGAAGACCCCAAATGGGTAGCAACATTGGAGCACAACAAGAAATTCTACCTAATCAAAGACCTCTTTCAACAGAAGAACACCGAAGCACTGGAAGAGATATTCCAAACGGAGACCGACCCCGACCTCAAGGAGATGGCGAACAATTACCTAAAGAATCTGTACGACCTACCCTTTTAAACAAATCTAACAGCACGAAAGTCAGCAACGAGGAAATAACTAATTTAGTCAATTCGCTGACTTTCGTTGCTGATGATAATACTATTCAGCTCAAAGAAGGCGTACAAATCACTGACGAGATAAAAGATACCATTAGCCAATACAAAAGTGGTGGTATTACTAAAGACAACCGTGGCGTATTAGATGAATACTACACCGATGAAAAGTTAGTGAATGCCGTGCGCAACCTCATTAAAAACAACTTTTCAGGTAAACAGTCCATCAATGTGTTAGAACCCAGTGTTGGCACGGGCAATTTCCTGCGCGCTATCGACAATTTAGGGCTGAAAACTAACATTACTGCCTTTGAAATCAACGAAACTACTGCCAAAATAGCCAAACTTCTAAACCCCGAAGCCACTATCAACTTGCGTTCCTTTGAAACAGAGTTTATCACCGACAACGGTACTAAAAAGGACTTTACCCTTCAGTACGATTTGGTTGTCGGTAATCCTCCTTATGGCACACATAGAGGACTTTATTTAGGCTTAGGCGAAGAAACCAAACTCCCCCGCTACGAAGATTATTTTGTAAAACGCTCCCTTGATGTAATGAACGAGGGTAGTACCTTGGCAATGGTACTCCCTTCAGGTTGGCTCAATAGGCAAAACAAACTTTCAGGAGCTGAACTCTCTGAGGCCTATCGCCTGCCTAATGGAGCTTTCAAAGCTACCGATGTAGGTACTGATATTGTCATTCTTAGAAAGAACAGTCAGGCACAAACTCAAGATATTAGCAACTATTTTAAAGAACACCCTCAACAGATATTAGGCGATACTTTACAGCGCAAAAATCGCTTTGGTCGTGAGGAAGACTACGTAAAAGGCAACTTAGACGATGCTCTTACACGCCTGCAAGAGTTCGCTACCCAAAAAGTAGTACAAGCATCTGTACAGGAAAAAGAGCAAGGCGTGCAGCTCGATATGTTTTCAACTTTTGAGAGTGCTCCTGCCAAAGAACCTATTGCAGAAAAAAAAGAAGATGTAGTTGCGCCTACTGCCCCTAATGAAGAGTATAACAATTTACTTGCTGAAGCCAAAGAAAAAGTAGGACAAGCAATAAATATCTTTAGAAATATCAAGTTTAAATCATTAGCAGTCATTACTGAATGGGATAATTATGCCGCCTTGCTGAGAAAACTCGATAGAAAAAATGCTAAATTTACCCAAGAAGAGCTTTCGGATATTAGCAAGAAAGCGGATAACATTATCCAAGAGCATACCCCCAAAAGCATTAAACGCAAAAAACAGTCTGAAGAGAGCACAGGCGAATACAAGGTACAATCCACTCCTGAGATTAGCAAAAAGGTACTCAAATACCACTTTGTAAAAGATGATACAGTGGTAGATACTGCTTTACAGAATAGTCATAACATCACTCCTGAGCAAGTAAAAGCCTTTGCCGATACTAACTACAATGGCGAGATAGCCAATCCTGAAGAACACGCTGGATACGCTAACTATTATAATGGCAAGTATATACACGACTTTTACTATGCTGAAGGGGATATTTACGAAAAATTAGAGCGTTTAGAGTATGATTTTGCAGGTAGATTAGATGACGAGAAACTAAAAACGCAATACAACAAGCAAAAATCGCTCTTGCAAAGTGTTTTACCCCCAAAGAAACAGTTGGAAGATATTATTGTATCACCCAATCACGAGTTTGTACATAACTTTGACTTAGGAAAGATTGAAAAAGAGGTTTACAACCAATATATGAGGCGTTATGAAACTGAACAAGTAGATTACAATTTGGCTGAAAAATTCAAAGACTTTGTACGGAAACTGCCGAGCCAAGCCCTTGAACCCTCTTCTTCTTGGGAGGTCAGAGAATTTGTGGATAACCAAACAGTAACAGGTAGTGATAAAGAGCGCAATGCTTTGATACGTGAACGCCGTAAAGAGGTGGCTAATAACCTCTTTCAAAAGTTCCTGCGTGAAGAGCTCCCCGACGACCTTAAAGAGCGTTTTGTAAACGAGTTTAACCGAAAATACAATAATCTCCATATCCCCGACTATTCTCAGTTTCCACTGTTTTCTAAGATAAACCAAAACTTTAAAGGAAAACCTTTAGAATTGACAGAAGTACAGAAAGCAGGTATTGGTCGCCTTACGACCAAAGGGGTAGGGTTATTGGCGCACGAAGTAGGATTTGGTAAAACCCTTTCAGGAGTGCTCTCTATGCACGAAGCGATGGAGCGTGGTAATGCCAAACGCCCCTTAATTGTAGTGCCTAATGACAGTATTTTAAAGCAGTGGGTAGAAACTATTTTTGAGGCTATTCCTAATGCAAAAGTGAATGTACTGGGTAACCTTGGTAAA
The DNA here is from genome assembly GCF_000318315.2 of Capnocytophaga sp. oral taxon 324 str. F0483. NCBI lineage: Bacteria > Pseudomonadati > Bacteroidota > Flavobacteriia > Flavobacteriales > Flavobacteriaceae > Capnocytophaga > Capnocytophaga sp. oral taxon 324. The sequence continues at coordinate 28,431 of NZ_KB291527.1, forward strand.
GATTACGATTTGTCACATTTTGACAACAAAGACAGCGAAATAACCTTAGTTACTTATGAGGGCTTTCAAAATATTGGTTTTAGTGATGAAATCATCCAAAAATTAGCCGAAAAATTCTCTTATATCAACAAAAAAGATGTTGATAGCTTAGAAAATCCTATTACAGGAGGCATTTCCGATGAAACTATGCGAGAGATAGAAATAGCCATCGCCAAAGAAAAGAAAATGCAAGGCATAATGAAACGAGGCAAGGTATACGACTGGGAAGATTTCGGCTTTGACCATCTCACTTTTGACGAGGTGCACAACGCCAACCATATCGTGGATAAGGTACGTATTGAGGACAGACGTTTTGCCTCCGATTTTCGCAGTCAGAACCAACGCCCCTCAAAATTAGGACTTAATACTTGGGTAGCTTCTCAGTATATACAAGAGAATTACGATGGTCGTAATGTTACTTTGCTTTCTGCAACGCCTTTTACTAACAAGCCTTTAGAGTATTATTCGGTACTATCACTTATCGCCAATCAACGATTAGAAAAATCGGGCTATTTCAATGTAAACAACTTCTTTGAAACCTTTATGGAAGCCGATAATGATATGGAAATCGACGCTAAAGGCGATGTAAAGTTTAAAACCAACGTGCGCAGGTTCAAGAACAACGCCTTATTCCAACAGCTCTTATCCGAGTTCATCGACATCAAAGGCGAAGAGGATAACCCGCAATTGGTGCGCCCTAATCGTATCAATAAAGAATACAAAATTGAACAAAATGAGCTTACAAAAAAAGAATACGACACTCTAAACCTCCTCTTTGATGAAAGCGAAGAAGGGGCTATTCTTTCTCATATTCTCAATGCAAGACTCATTGCTTTTTCTCCTTACCTCTCTAAAAATTACGAGGGTGATGTAGACAAGGTTAGTACTAAAGATTTTATAGAGAACTCTCCCAAGCTCAAAACCACAATGGACTTAATTCGTCAGAATAAAAACGACAAGCCTGAAGCAGGGCAAATTATCTATTCTGAGTTGGCAGTACAACAATTTCCTCGTCTCAAAGAGTATTTGGTAGACCAAGTAGGCTACAAAGCCGATGAAGTAGGTATCATCACTGGGGCTACCAACAAAAACCAACGTCAGAGTATTCAAGAACAGTTCAACGAGGGGAAAATAAAGGTTATCATCGGTTCAGAAGCCATTCAGGAGGGTATGAACTTACAAGAAAAAACCTCTGATATGTACCTTCTTACCTTACCTTATAACTTTACTTCTTTGCGACAAGTAGAGGGCAGAATGTGGCGACAAGGCAACCAATGGGAAAACGTACGTGTGAACTATATGCTCACTAATGATAGCATTGATGTGTTTATGCTCCAAAAACTACAAGCCAAGCAATCTCGCTATATGGAAGCAATAAAAAAAGGTGCAAACATCATTGATGTGTCCGATGTAGATACCCAAGAACTTAAAACCGCTATCATCACTAATTCCGAAACACGTGCCGAAATTGAAGTAGAGCTAATGAAAAAACGCTATGAGAATGAGAAAACTAAACACGCTGCCGACTTAGGTTTTATCTCTCGTAAGTTTGAAGATTACACCAAAGAGTACCAAAAATTCAAAAGTGTGGAAGACGATTACAATTGGGTTAAAGAGGAAGCTGAAAAAGAGCAAAAAGAGGATATAGGAAATGGTTTCTGGACAGGTAAATTACCTTACAAACTCCAATTACTAAAACGTGCCCAACAAGAATTAGAAGCTGTAGGTGAAAAACTATCTCAGAAAGGTGTCAATATAGCTGATTTTAAACATCAGCAACAGCAAGCTGAAAGCAAAATAGCAGCTATCGACAAAGCTATTAAGGAAGAGCTTCCTCTTATCCGTGAAAAACTCATCGCTCAATACAAACAAGAAAAGCAGGATCGCCTCAATGCCCCACAAATAGACTTTGTGCAAGAACGTGCTGAAGAGAATAAGACATTCTTTAAACTCCGTTCAACCGCTGAAAAGTCTGAAAATAAGGTTGCAGAAAATAAAATATCTCAAAACGAGGAACAGCGCACTTATAAAGCTTTTAGACGCTAAACAAAATACCCCTGACAGGCTTATGCTTATCAGGGGTGCTTTATATTACTGGCGTACAAGATTGTACTTATACTTGTACTTGTAGGCTAACCCATACTTTAATTGTAACTCTATTAGCTTTTTAGCATAGTCAGGAGCTGTTGTATCTAACTGTGCAAACTCTTTCAGATATTCTTCTGCATTGGTTAAATTATCCAAATTGCTATCTGTTATTAGATAGAAGAAGTCAGTATTTTCAGCTAACAATCTATTGTTTTCAATAGCATAAGTAGCTAAAGGTAGCTTATTTTCTTCATTAATTATTTTGTCTCCTAAAGTTGAGTATTTTAGTTCTTGAAAAGAGTACTGACCTGTTTTGTCTGTTATTTTCAACTCTTTTTCACTGTTAAAAACTACTTTAACTGTATAGGTTTGATAGTTACTTTCAGCGCTACCCAATAAAGCACCATAATTTTGTCTAAAAAGTTCTGACACTTTACTTTGTTGTGCAGGTTTTTCGGCTATTATTTCTGCAGTACCTACCCAAGTACCCAATAAGTTATTGTTGTTTCCACTATTAGCGGAAGTGTCATCAGACTTAGAGCAAGCCGTTGCTCCAATCACCATAAAGGCGAGTAAAAAGAATTTCTTTATCATTGTTATTAAATGTTAAGTTACTGATTTGATGGTGCAAAGATACGTATTTTATTGATGAAATCCAAAACATACTTTAAACTAAACATAATCAGGCACAAAACAGAAAAGTTGTTAGAATTTCACTTTAATTATTTATCTAATTAGTTTTCAATATCTTATAAATAGACTGTTTGAAAAAATGAAAAAATATTCACCTTTTTGTTGGTTGTTTTACTAAAAATGACTAATTTGCGCCTCTAAATTACTATTATTCTTAACAACAAGATATATGAATCACAATTCTACTGGTTTTCTCCCTAAGTTTGACCCTAAAATCTATTGGAGTTTTGGAATACTCCTGTGTCTTGGTATTTTCTTATTCATTTTCCAATGCTCTCGTCACGTAGATTGCGAGGAGGCTAACTTCTATGTCTTCGCCGATAATTATGCTGTGAAGGAAGTGATAGAATTTGGCGATAAGACCCAAAATGCCAAATCGTGGAAATGGGATTTTGGCGATGGCTCTCCTGCTGATTTCAGGCAACGCACTTTCCATACCTATGAAAAGACAGGTGAATACATCGTTACCCTTACTATCAATGGCTCTTGTACATCTCAAAAGGTGCTTACCATAACCTCTATCAACCAACAAGTAGGCTACCTGCCTATTATCAAAGCACCTGATGTGGTCTTTTTAGGCGAGACTACTAATTTTGTAGGACAAAAACAAGGGGGTATCTCATTTGAGTGGTCTTTTGGAGAAACTTCATCCACCGATGCTGTTGGTGATTCAGTAACCTATAAGTTCAAACGAGTAGGACAAAAAAAAGTAACCCTCATCGTCAATGGCGATTTAGACCATATTGCTACTAAAACTATCTATGTAGCTCCCAAACACGTGGTAGCTAAAGAACCTATCGATATGGAGAGCTATGAATACGAACAACCTCATAGTGATTTTTCACTACCTATGGGCAAAGCTCAAAAAGACCCTTTAGTAGATATGCTCACTAATATACCTGTAGCTCCTAAAACACCTAAAAAGGAAGATACCCTTCCTCCTGCAAAGAAAGTACCTGACATTTCTAATGAACAGTTTATCCTGCTGCTCAACCAAGTAGCCTCACAAGCTAAGACAAAGGACGATTTCAAAGACTACCTTTGTGAGAACTACCAAGTCCCTGTAATTATCAATGATGATAAAATCGTACCCTTTGTACAGTTTTGCAAAGAGATTTCAGGAAAGAAAGTAAAAATAGAAACACTACGTTTGCAAAAAGACACTAATAACGCTTGTATCCAAAATATCTATGTTTACTACAAAGTAAAAGGCAAGATATTTTGGAAGAAAGGATAATAACAATCATAAAAACATTACAAAGCAATGGAAGAGAAGAAATTGAGCTATGCCCCAGAGGTTACTAAAGCATTGGAGATAGCACAGAAAATAGCTCGTGAAAATATGAATGCTCGCTACTCTGGCGGACACTTATTAAAAGCCGTTCTCAACAGAGATTTACCACTTTTAAAGCTCTTAGAATCCAAAGGCGTTGATGTTTTCTATTTAGAAGAATGGGCTGAAGTGCGCATAGAGGAAGCTCTAAAAGCTACTAACACCTATTCCTGTGACCCCGATGAAGTGATAGACACTATCTTCACTGAAGCAGAAGCTATTCGGGAAATCTTAGATGAGGAGGAAATCTCTTTGTGGGATGTGTTTGTTGCATTGAGCACTCACGGTGTGGCTTTCAATTTCGACCAAATGAAAACCTATCCCGTAACTCGTGCTGAACTATTAGACACTACCCCTCTTCCTGCTGCTACTACCGAAAAACCTTTCTCTTCCGCTCCTCTATCTTCCACTGCTAAAGGTTTTTTACAGAAATATTGTGTCAATAAAAAAGAAGTCCTCAAAGCTAAAGCCTCAAAAGAAATACCTGTAGGTAGAGTTGCCGAAACTCAAAAAATCACTGAGATACTATGCAGATTTAGCAAACAAAATGTGCTTATCATAGGCGATTCAGGTATAGGAAAAACTACCCTTATCAATAGCTTTGTACAGAAGGTCATAGCGGGTCAAGTCCCCGATGTACTATCCAACTTAGCCGTATTTGAATTGGATATGGGAGCTCTCATTGCTGGAGCTTCCTACAAAGGAGAAATAGAAGACCGTATCAAAAACATAGCCCAAGAACTTAAGCAATATCCTAAATCAGTGCTCATCATTGAGGAATTACACGCACTTTTAGGAAACTCTTTTGATTCTTCTATGGCCAATCTGCTCAAAAGCGAACTCACCAAAGGACTCACTGTCATAGGAACTTCTACCATTGAAGAATTTACCAAGAAAATAGAAAAATCAGGTTTAGAACCTTTGTTTGAAAAGGTAGAATTGCAAGAAAGTGATGATGAGACCCATTTTAGAATGCTTCTCCAAACCCTTTCTGCTTACGAAAATCACCACCATATAGCCATAACCGATGAAGCAATTTGGGAAGCCATACGCCTTTCTAAAAGGTATTTAAAAGAGAAAAGTCTGCCCGCTTCTGCTATAGACCTCATAGACCATACAATGTCAGTTGTGAAAACGGCAGGGGCTTCTTTCTTAAAAGAAAAGAACGCCTTGCTCACACAGGTAATTCACTTGGAGGACAATACACAAGGTTTTACAGAAGAGCAACGCAAAAAGAATGCTACTTGGTTATTGAACGACATCAAACAACGCATTCCCTTTTTGTTAGATGCCTCTACCTTTTTAGAAGAGGAACAAATCACCACTTTTGAAACAGCTGATAGCTTATTGAGCTATGGTCGCAAACTCATTACCGAAGCTGAAAAAGTAGCTCAAGAAAAACGCTCTTACATCACCGAATGGGATTTAGCAGTACTCATTTCTCAAAAAACGAATATCCCTATAGGCAAACTCAAAGAAGAGGAAAAACAGCGTTTGAGTGATATGGACGCTATTCTTTCTCAAAGGGTAGTAGGACAAGACCACGCTATTGCTATTATTAGTGAGGCAGTGCTCGAAAATCGTTCGGGATTGAGCAAAGCAGGACAACCTATAGGTTCTTTCTTCTTTTTAGGTCCCACGGGGACAGGGAAAACAGAATTGGCTAAATCTTTAGCAGAGTTCCTTTTCCAAGATGAAAACGCTATCATTCGTTTTGATATGTCGGAGTTCAAAGAAGAACATTCGGCAGCTTTACTCTATGGAGCTCCTCCAGGGTATGTAGGCTATGAGGAAGGAGGATTATTAGTAAACAAAATCCGACAAAAGCCCTACTCTATCGTGCTTTTCGATGAGATAGAAAAAGCGCACTCCTCTGTGTTTGATGTGTTTCTACAAATAATGGACGAAGGGAAACTACACGACCGCTTGGGTAAAGAAGGTGATTTTTCCAATGCCATTATCCTCTTTACCTCCAACATAGGCTCTGACTTTATCGTCAAATCCTTTGCTGAGGGGAATATCCCGTCCTCTTCTACCCTTTTAGAGATAATGAGTCGTTATTTCCGACCTGAGTTTTTAGGACGTCTTACCGAGATAGTGCCTTTTGCACCTATTAGCAAAGAGAATGCACTAAAAATCTTTGAAATACATTTGAAAAAAGAACTTTTAAACCTAACAGAGGGTATAAACATCTCTCTTGATATTACTCAAGAAGTAAAAGAACACTTGGCAGAACAAGGGTATGATGCTACTTACGGAGCTCGTCCTTTAAAAGGCATCATTCGTGCTAAGTTGCGTCGTCCTTTGGCTAAGAAACTCGTAGCAGGTGAATTTAAAGAAGGAGATACTATAAAGGTGCTCTGGGAAAATAATGAAGTTGTTTGGAAAAAAACGAATATAACCGAATAAATAGAATGAAACACTTAAAAATACTTTCAGTTGCATTTAGTACAATTATGCTATTATCCTGCTCAGCAAGCCGTTATCTTGCTGAACTTCCTTATCACTACCCCACTGATGCCTTTTACAAAGCAGTATTAGCTCAAAAGAAGGAGATCAATGAGCAGTATACCTTGGTAGATGATAAGGGAGAAAACCTATCCGATAAGGAATTGGCTTTAAGAGAGAAATACTCTATTATTTTAGCTGTTCCTCCTAAGAAAATCACCAACTATAAGCTCTATGCTTTTATAGATGAGTGGATAGGCACACCCTACAAAGAAAAGACTTTAGAAAAGCAAGAAGGAGCAGATGCTTCTTACTTTATACAAGCCTTGTTCAGTGAAGTGTATGAGACTACTTTTCCTAAAACTCCCGATGGTATTTTTCGCTCTAAGGATTTACAGCTTTTCACAGGACGTACTTACCTGAAAGAAGGCGATATTTTGTTTTTTAGGTATGACAAGTTCAAACCTATTTCCGATGTAGGTTTGTACTTAGGAAATGGCAGAATATTAGCTTGTACCACACAAGGACTAAATATCTATGATTTCAACGATGAGTACTTCCAGAAACGCTACACAAGCGCAGGAAGACTCAAAGAGAAAAAATAAAAACAAAAATTTGCCCTTTCACAATTTATTTGTATATTTGCCACGTTAAAGAACTATTAAAATGGAACGTCTAACAAGAGTCATAAATGAGATAAATCGCCTGCCCTATGATATAAGGGCAGAGGTGTTATTAAATCACTTGTTAGACAAAGGAATTATCTCTGATAACGAGTATATTGTAAAGCATCAGGGGCAGTTTGTGCGTGGTTATCGCACTGATGTGCTAAGTGCAAGACTCACCGATTTTAACTATGACCCTACCCAATTAGTAGAGGTGAGCCTCTCTCGCGATAGTTTGTATGACACGCTCCCTGAAGGGGTTGCCCACCATACCAAGAATGAAACTCAAGGCAAGGGGGTAGAGACAATGCTCAAGGATTACAGAGAAAGGAAACAGGAAGAAAAAGCCGCTCGTACTTTCTTTAGTCCCTTTGAAAATGAAATCTTTAAGTTAGGGGTAGAGATAGAAACCTTTGAACAAAACAATTTTAAGGAACTCAATGCTAATGAGATTTCCTCATTGTTTTATGAGTTATGGGATATATCAAAAAATTTTCCTACTTTCTTAATCTCTAAGTTTATGCGATTATTGCCCTATAGTTATAAAATAGTAGGCAATATCCCTCTTACAGTAGAGATTCTTTCAAAACTTTTAGAGGAAGAAGTACACATCAAAGAAAGAGAGTTTGCTACTTATTCCGATGAGACACAAAGTTTTTGCTTGGGTGAGGATATCTACTTAGGGGTAGATATGATTACAGGTACAGCTTATGAGGATTATACCAAACACCTAACCCTTGAGATAGGCCCTTTAAAGCATTCTGCTTTTACTGATTACATTCTTGGGGGCAATAAAGAAAAATTTGTAACAATGTTCTGTGAGCACTTTTTCCCATTGGAAGTAGAGATACAATTAAGCGTATTGCTCTCAGAAGAAGAAAGCCAATTTGAATTAAAAGAAAACAACGACCCTATTTTAGGTTATAACACTTGGATATGAAAGAGTTAAAGAATTATTTCATCAATTTGTTCGACCCACAACTGTTGATAATACTACTGTTTTTAGTGGCAATGTGTATAGCCATTACTATCATCTTTTCAAAGAAAGTTCCTGAGTTCAAACAGTATAAAACTAATGTTTACATCTATCTATTCTTAACGGTTTTGGTGTATGCAGTCATTGCCTTTTTAGGTTATAGCCGACTCTTTGAAGGGGAAACTTTAAGTGAATTTATCTTCTATCAAATCTGTACCCTAACACTTGGTGTCTTTCACTGTTATTTTTACCGCTTGTTTTTCAATAAATTCAAATTGGAGGACGATGTATTCAAAGAACTTTTCTTTGCTTTGCTCATCGTACTATATGCTTCAGTACCCTTTTTGCTAATTTACACGTTCTTAAACGGAATGTACTATATGCCTCTAATGATGGGTAATTTCATAGTGTTTTTCATTCCTACTTTAGTGAACGCAAGTTTTAATCATTCTTTAAAGATACCTCCTAAAATCTACACTACTTGGCAATTTCCAGAAAACTACAAGGAGTTAGTAGGGGTAAGCGATGAGGAAATGCGCGATTTAGTGGTATTCACGCTAATGATAAAAAAGGAAGAAAACGATAAGGATTACACTTTATATCGTGCCAAAGGCCCTACCCGAATAGATTTCGGTCGGTTGTTCTACAATTTCGTAGAAGATTATAACGAGCGCTTTGCCGATGCTCCTATTGAAATACAAAATCAAGATGGCTTTTATAATTGGGTGTTCTTCAAACAACCTAAATGGTATGAATCCACTAAATATATAGACCCTAAATTCACTCTGTATATGAATGGAATTGAAGAGAATAGCTATATCATTTGTATGCGAACACTTGTTTCCGACACTGCTATGAACAGTAGTGACCAAGAAACAGATTTTGAATACAGCAAAGAAAAAGATAACGAACGTGTAAAAACATATTAAACAATGACAGAAAAACTCACCCACCTCCCAGTGAATTTTATTGATGGAATGAAAATCAATAAAAGGTATTTTATAGATATTCAAAACTTTGTCATCGATTCAGTACGCGATGCTATAGGAGTACATACTTCAATGCTCACTTATGGATTGTTACCTGTTAATGACCCTGTGAGAATGAATCTGTCAGTAGATACCCATAAGAACCTAAGACTCCGTATAGAGGAATGTCACGCTATTACACCTAATGGCTCTCGCATAGATATCAGCTCTAATACGGAACAGAGTACCCTTTCTTTTTCCTATCCCGAAATCATCAAAGAGATAAAAGAAGATGAGGTAGCACTACTAGCTTGTATTTCTGTCAATCCTTTCAAGCGTGTCCCTTGTGGAGACCCCGACCCTGAAGAAAATCCACCTCGTGACCCTTATACCGAGCCTGAATATTACCTCTCTTTAGTAAAGGAAGAGGATCTTAGAAAAGATATGGGCGTAGGAGGACATTATCTTATCGTAGGGAAAATATGGGTAACGGGAGGTAATACCACCCTTGACAGCTCATATATTCCACCTTGTGTATTAGTAGCTTCTCACCAAAAACTACAGCAGTTGTACAATGAAATCGACCGCTTTTATGGTCAGATGGAAATTTATGCTATCCAAATCGCTCAAAAAATACATACAAAAAACCAAACCAATAAATTAGCTACTATTATAGAGCAAATGACCGATAGAATGCTCTATTACTTAGCTACTGGAATCAATCATTTTCGTTGGCTTACACTCTATAGCACTCCTGCCCAAATGTTAGTCTCTGTGGTAGGTTTTGCAAGAGTGCTTAAGAACTTTATCGATGCTCGTTCAGGAGTAGGTAAAGAGGAGCTACTCAATTACTTTGCCGATTGGTGCAATGTAAGTCAAGGAGAGTTTGAAACCGTCTTCTCTGAGGTGATTAACACTGAATACAACCACAACCAAATAGGAGACGCTGTGGTAAAAGTAGAACGTTTTATGAAAACCTTAGAAGATTTATTCGCTATTCTAAACCGCTTAGACTTCATTGGTAAGAAACGTGATGGTAGCATTTTCGTATCTGAAATTACTAATGAAAAAAGCTCTTTACAACCTGAAAGAAGCAAAACCTTCTTAGCTGACTAATAGAATTTAACAACAAAAATATCAACCTATATGGAAGTATTAAATCATAAAGAACGCACAAAAGCATTAGGCTTTTTCGTGTTGTTTTTCGCTCTTGCTGTACTTGTTATAATTTTAGCACTTGTGGTCAATATCTATTTCCCTTTCAAGGAAAATGATTTGCTCAAACAAGAGAATGCTCGTATACAACGGGAAATAAAATTCCAAGACGGCTTTTCTTTTCAGTTAGAAAAAGTAAAGGTAGCTGTAGATTCTATAGGAACACCTCAAGGTGGCTACAAAAACGACTTTTTCAACGAAAAAGTAGCCCTTTCTATCCTTGCCGATATGTACAAGCAAATTCCTAAAGACTCTCTTAGAAATAAAAATATGTACAACAATACTATTTTGGTGTACAAAGAACTTATTGATGCTAAAAAACAAATAAAACAACTTACTATCAATCAAAAGACATTGGATAGCCTTAGTACAATCAATCAAGCTCTAAAAGAGGAGTACGATAAGATGAAAGTAGATTTGGAGGTTTGTAAACAACTATACCAACAGCAATAGAGTAGCTACAAAAAGACGTATTGAATATGCTAAAAAAATATTTACTTTCATTCTTAGGCCTTATGTACTTCTCTTCTATTACTTTTGCTCAGGAGGAACAAAAGCAAGATAGCTTGCAAATCATCTCAAAGAATCCTAAAGAAACCGTTACTATCAATTGTAAAATAGTACAAGGACATAAAAAACTCAAAGGAAGACGGTTTGCAAGTGCTCAACCCTTGTATTTGAGAACCAATAAAGATACGCTCACCTATGGAGTGTTTCAGTTGGGAAAAAGAGGAAAAGATTTGTTCTTATATGTCAAAATATTAGACGAATCAGTTTGCTTGAAAAAAGAAGGAAATTTTGATATGTTTTTTGCTTCAGGAGAGAAGATAACCTTAAAAAATCAATTTCCTATCAACTGTGAAGGGGCTTTTGCTCATAAGTTAAAAGCTAAAGAGATAGATGAGATAATATTTAAAGATTTGACTAAAGTCAGCGTTTACACCTATCACAAAAACTATGAGTTTTTGATAAGTCCTAAACAAAATGACGACATCACGACCTTAATACAATGCCTAAGGAGGTTTAAATCGTCAAACTAAATACAAATACACTATGCCACTACCTGAAGTAAAACTAACATTGCGATACGAAGACCGCTACCTATCAGAGAAATGGAATGATAGAGAAGCCGATAAGGTAGTGGTTCGCACCGATACTCACTTTCAAAAGTACACCATTAGTATTCTTATCTCAGAGGAACAAATAGGGCGTGTCCAGCTAAAAATAGACGATCATTGGGTAGAGTTGCCAACGTATAAACTTACAGTTACAGACAACAAAACCGAAGAGATAAAAACTTTCCAAGTAACTCGCGACTTCCTTACTTTTAAAAATGAAAATACTCAAAAGAGTATTTTTTCATTTTTTGGTATCAAACGTTTCGATAAAACCACTTTCTTGTATGAAAATATAGCCTTTGAACCTGAAAAAGATAGTATAGAAAGTTTTGAACTATCTCGTTATCGCAAATTGTCCAGCGATTCTTTGTCCTATCAGTTTAGAAGTGGGGATAAAAACCTCCTTATCTATGCAGGAGGTTTAGAAAACTTTGTAAAACCTACAGATATAGATAGCTACTTTATCGTTGTAGACAAAAGTGAAGGACAAAGTTTTATTGGGGATATTTCCTATCGAGAAAAAATGCTAAAACTCACCCCAAAAGTAACTTTACAAGTTGTCAAACGTACCAAAACAGCAAAAGAGTTTTCTTTTGATGAGAAAGGAAAAGTTCAAAAACTCATTTATTTGTAGATTAGAAAAGCTATACTGAACACATAATAATTATACTATGAAAGGAATATATTACAAACTCCCTATTGATTTTGCTGGCTTGATGAAAAAACAAGACCTTGCTAAAATAGCTTTAGAAGACTCTATCTCCCAATCTATCTACACCCTAATGACTACTACCTTTGGAGAATGTAAGTTTGATGAAACCTATGGCTGTGAACTGTGGGACTCAGATTTCGACCTTTTAAAAAGTGATAATGAACTAAAAGTATTTGTAGCTCAAAGTCTAAAGAATAGTATTTCACAACACGAAAAACGTATTGCTGTACAAGATATAGAAGTGGTAATTACAGAGCAAGATTTGGGAAGTTTGGGCAGAAAACGAATAAAGAAAAAGGTTTTAGTTTCAGTAAAAGCAGTTATTTTAGAGACAAACCGCCCTTATGTGTATAAAAATTCATTTTTTGTAAGCCCTTTATCCTACTAAATAGTTAAACAATGAAACAGGAACAGATAAAAAACAGAATGCTAAAGAGAGCTTCCAAAATGTGGGGCTATAGCGAATTAGAATCTGAAAACGCTTTTGACCCAGTGTTAGAGCTTATTCTTTCAGCGTGTGCTTCAGAACTTGAAAAATTGCGTTTTGAACAGGAAAATTCTCGCACGAGAATTACCGAACGCATTCTTGAAGTTATTTTTCCTGATGAGGTTACAGGCATCACTCCTTCTCAAACACTTCTACAGCTCACCCCTGTAGAGAACAATATACAAATATCTCGTTACAGCCATTTTAAAGCTGTAAAACGAATCCAAAACTTGTACGACCCTACTCAAGTAAAAACAATAGACATCTTTTTCAGTCCTACCTTAGAGATGAAACTCACAACCGCTAAGGTAAAATATTTAGTGTTTGGTAATAAAATATTGCAACAAGAAAGTTTCTTTTATCAAGAAGAAGTAGACCAATCCGATAGAAACATTCCTTCAGGAGAGTTTTGGGTGGGATTGCACGCCCCTGAGGTAGAAAAATTAGAAGATTTGTGTTTTTATATAGACATAAACAACAAAGAGCAAAAGGAGTTTTTTTATTATTATCTGCAACAAGTAAAAGTGTTCTGTGGAGAAAAAGAATATGAATTGGTAGAAGGGTATAATGTACCAACAAACAATCTTGAATACGAAGATATTATCTCTAAGAACTATACTAACGTAGAGGCTATTTACAATGAGGTAAATCAGTTCTACCAAGGAAATTTCTTTACTTTAAAAGGGAATATATACCCTGAAAGACAAGAAAACGAGAGTACTACTATGCCATTTATAGAGGATTATTTTTCTAATCATCGTATTGCTACTGAAAAGGATATTGTTTGGTTGCGTTTCAAATTCTATGAAGTAATTACCCCAAAAATTTTGGAAAACATACGCATCGCTCTAAACTGTGTCCCTGTGGTGAATATGTACAACACTAAAAAGACCAAACGCATTAAAGGGCAACTAACCATCTATCCCATCATAGGGGATAATACATTCTTAGACATAGACTACATTTCCGATGACGATGGGAAACGATATGACGTAAAAAACTATCAAAAAGACTCTGAAGATAATACTTCTTTTGTTTTAAGACGAGGAGGAGTTGCGCGCTTTGATGAGAGAAGTGCTTTAGACCATTTACAACATACACTAAGACTTATAAGAGATGAAACAGCTTCTTTTTCGGCCATAGGGAATGACTTTTCTATCGACGCAGAACTCAGACAAATAGGTCAGAATTTAGCTTCTATCTATCAGAATATAGGAAATAGAAATCTTTCCTTAAATACTAATCCATTCCTAATCATTTCTTCTATGAATAAAGAATTAGATAAGAGCTTTACCTTTTCCTATTGGCATACAGCAGGAGAAGAAGGAAATGATATAAAAACAGGAGTATCATTGGAATGTGATAAGAGTAATAAAACAGCTATTAGCAGAGCCATTACAGTAAGACCTTCTTTAGGAGGTAGACGCGGACTCACCACAGCTGATAAAATTTTAGAATATCGCAATGCACTACTTTCACGAGGTAGAATTGTCACTATTGCTGACGTAAAAACCTTTGCTAAAAGCCATTTCAAACACACTATCAAAGGATTAGAAGTGCAAAAAGGCACTAAAAAAGATGTCTCTCTCAAAGGAGGTTTTAAAAGAACTATAGATATTTACCTAAGCAAAAACAGAGAAATAGAAGTTAATGCAACAGAATGGGAATACTTAAAAGACAGTTTCTTGATTAAGTTAGAAAAAACCTCCACAAACATCTATCCTTATAGGATTTTTGAGAAGTAATGTAACAAAACAGTGTAGAACTACACATTTTTTCACACAAATATACGAAAGAAGCATCTAAATAAGGTGCTTTTTTTCTTTTCTTTCCTAAAAAGGAATTATTCCTATTCACTTGTTCTACAAGTTTTTAAAATGCACTCCAAAAATATTTTGGAAAATATTTGAATAAAAATTTGTTTTGTATTTCAATTTTAACTACATTTGTCGCGTAATTAAGTTTTATAACAATAAAAAAAACAATATCCAATGCTAACAAATAAAGGGATCGGAGGCAATGAAGTGCCTATAGATGCAAGTGAGGCTATTTTGGAAATAGCTCCTAATCGCACATTGATAGCTCAAAAGCTAAGTGCAGAAAATCCTGTAAAACCTGAATTAGTAGAAGGACTCAATACTATAGATAAGGTATTTGAGCACTTCAAACCTACTATGAAGGTGGATTTTGAAGATAGTGAAGGAGCTACCAAAGTAGAAGAATTGAGCTTTAAGAATTTGGGAGATTTTGGCACCAAAGGAATTACAGCACAAAGCGCTTTCCTCACAGGGTTGGCTACAGAAAAAGACCAATATCAGAAGATTATCAAACAGCTAAAGACAAACAAGCTCCTCAAAGCAGCTCTGGAAGATCCTGAAGCTAAAAAGGCTTTACAAGATACTTTAGAAGCTCTTATAGCTGAGTTGAGTTAATTTTCCAAATTTACAATCAAATATTTGAAACTATGTCAAATAAAGTAGAAACAACAAATATAGCATCACAAGCACAAGAATCTGTTAAAAAATCTCCTATCTCATTAGAGAAGTCATTAGATAAATTAGTACGCTATGGAGGTTTTGATTTATTAGAAGCTTCCATAGAGAATGTGCAGAATGTAAATCCTGAGAGAAACGCCCGTAGAAAGATATTTCTCACCGAAAGTAGCAAACAAAAAGAAAGAGATACGCTAAAGAAGACCTTAGAGCTTTGGGCAAGTGTATTAAAACAAAGTGATTCTTTGGTTGAAATGGTTACTCATTGTGAAGACCAACAAAAATCAGCAGAAGAATTACTTTCTAAAAACCTATACAATGCCGTAGAGGCCACTCGCGAGTTAGAAACAAATTACCGAACTATAGCTTTGTTCTACAAGAACACTGAGGAAGACAAAATCAAAAATGTTACTGTGATGAATGCTTCCTTAGAGCAGCTCAAAGACCTCGACAATACGCGTTTTATCGATACCATACACGCTGAACTTTCTGATAACTATGACCGATTAGACCTTAGAAATAACTACGGATTGTTAGTAATACCAGGTTACTTAGGCTCTAATATGGTAGTTGAGAAATGGGCAAAAATCGCTCACGAAAACAAAGTAATGCTTGTTACTGACTTTGAGCATTTAGACGAACCTGACGATGTAATGGAAATGTTCGACGAAGCTCAACTTACAGGTGGGGACGTTTATCGCGCCAATGTGCTAATGACCTGCAACTGGTTGGTAGGTAGAGGACGCTTCAATGAAATAGGCGAAACAACCGATTTGTTTGTACCTCCTTCAGCAGCTTTAGCTGGTAAAATCTATAGAACACTGATGTCTCAAGTGACTGCAGGAAAGAAATTTGGGGGTATTAACGAAGTAGAAGGAGTTCGTTTTGACCTAAAGAAAAGCGAAATAGCCAACTTAGAAAGTTTAGGACTTATTCCTATGGTCAATGAATACGGAAAAGTAATGGCTTTCTCAGGCAAAACATTGTTCAATGGAGATAACTTAGGACTACAAACGTATTCTGTAGTACGTGTGTTCGACTATGTAACCAAAGTGCTAATGGACTTTCTTAACCGTAGGGCTTTTGAGAACTTTACAGCCACTACTCGTAAGGACATTATGAACCAGATCGTCCAATTCTTGGATAGCATCACTGGTCCTAAAAATCTTATTGAGAATTTCGAGATAAGACGATTTGAACAAGACCCCAAACAAAAAGACAGAATCTATTTAGACATTCATATGAAACCTTATTTCCCTGCTAAAAACTTCCTTATCAAAATGGATGGACACAAGGGAACTGACGCTAATGAATGGGATACCGAATATGAACAAAAGTAAAGTACCTCTTATGAAAAATTGCTAACCTTGAAAAAAAACAATAAGGTTAAAGATTTAACATAAGGCATTGGAGACATTTTATATATTTCCATAATTGGTATTATTAATTATTTAAATTAAATTATAAAATTATGTCGTTTAAGTGCAAACTTAATGTTGCGGGAAAAGAACGCAACATCGTTTCCGTTGACTACGGAATGTTACAGGAAACAGACGTCACAGGTAGACCTTCTTCGGTTACCAGAGGTGGCAAAATTACTATCACTGTGGAAAGCACAGGTGATACCGACCTTTTTGAGTGGATGACCAACTCCTTCGAACGCAAGGATGGAAGCATCATCTTCCTCAAAAGAGACAGTGAGGCTACTTTAAAAGAGCTTAAATTTAAAGAAGCTTACATTGTAAAGTACAAAGAAGATTTCGATGCAGCAGGTGATAATCCGCTGACAGAAACCTTTACACTCTCTGCCAAAGAGATAGAAATGGGTACAGCCAAACATACCAATGAATGGGTGTAATCTTCTTTTGATTTTTTAATGTAATTATTAATTTCTTAAATTTTAAGCGTATGTCTTTCAAAGCAAAACTAAAAGTAGCTGGCAAAGAATATAATGTTCTTAGCGTAAGTTATGCATTGTTCCAAGAAACAGATGCAACAGGTCGTCCTTCTACCGTTACACGCGGTGGAAAAATTGATGTAGTAGTGGAAAGCACAGGAGAAGCTGACTTCTTCGAGTGGATGACCAATTCTTTTGAACGTAAAGATGGTAGTATCACATTCTTAAAACGAGATAGTGAAGCTACCCTAAAAGAATTGAAATTCACTGAGGCTTACCTTGTAAAACATCGAGAGCATTTTGATGCCTCAGGAGAAAAACCCCTAACAGAATCCTTTACTATTTCTGCGAGAAAATTAGAAATGGGTACAGGTGCCTACGAAAATGAGTGGGTGTAAAACTTATGGAAATTGGGTAGCACTTTCGGGTGCTGCCCAATTTTTGTTAAAACTAAAACTAAGTATAATCCATAAAAATTAAAAAAATATGTCTTTCAAAGTTAAATTAGAATTAGACGGAAAAACCTACAATGTACTGGCTTGTAGTTATGAACTTACTCAAAATAGAGATAAAACAGGCCTGCCCAAAGGAATGCCTACGGGGGGCGAAATACATCTTCGCTTAGAAAGTACAGGAGAACCTGATTTTTTTAAGTGGATGAAAGATAACAACGAAACAAAAGATGGTAAGATTATTTACTATCGTCGTGATGCTATGAGTAAGTTAAAAGAATTGGTATTCAAAAAAGCATTTTGTGTGAATTTTAAAGAAGATTTTAATGCTGATAGTGCCGACCCTTTACAGATAGAGTTGATTATATCAGCTCAACAACTCATTACAAGTGGAATTACCTTTGAAAAACAATGGAAAATGACCCTATAGATGAAATCACTTATAATACTATAAACACTTAAAAAAAGAATCTTATGAGTATAAATGATGATCAATTTTTCACCGGCTATCGCACCAATCACCCCGATGATATAGCCCACTTTGCCTCAGTGAGAAGTTTCCAAGACTTTTTGGTGGACAAAACCAACCCCGTAGTGATGGTTACCCTTACTATTGACGGTAGAGGGTTCTTAGATAATGCTACTTTTGAAACATTCCTCACCCAACGTACTAATGCCCACGATGAGTTTACCATTGTGGTAAACGACACAGCTATCGACGACTTCAAAGGGCAGGTGATGAAAAACTCCCAAAACCTCTTAGGACAAAATATCGCCATTAACTTTCACCAGTTCGGGAGCGTCATTTATACTTTTAAAGGAATTATTGCCAATATCTGCAACAAGAAAAACGAAGGTGGAGGCTATGGTACTTTGCACATCTCAGGTTATGCCCCAAGCATAGTGTTAGACGGAGGCAAAACCTGCCAGTCGTATGAGAACAAAACCCTCCCTGAAATCATCGCTGAAGCAACCCAAGAATACCCCCAAGAATCACAAATTCACATAGAAGGGCTTATCAACAACGAAGAAAAAATCCCTTATACCGTACAATACAACGAATCTGATTATCAGTTTATCCAACGCCTCGCCAAACGCTATGGTGAGTTCTTCTATTACAACGGCACACAGTTTATTTTTGGCAGTCGGGCACAGAAAACAGTAACCCTCTACGAAGGAGGCGACCTCTCAGAAGTAGAATTTGAACTGCTACTCAAACCACAAAAGTTTAACTACCTTTCTTACAACTCACAAATGACCCGAACAGAGCTCAAAGGTAGCGACCAAACAGAACCACAGTACAAAGAAAATCCCTTTCAGTTTACCGCTATCAAAGCCTCAGAAAAAGTATTTGCCAAAACCACTGAGCAGACCTACGGAGCTCTGCCCGATGAGTTCAGAGGCGATTACCTAAAAGAAGCCGTACAAAGGGAAAAAGAAAAACGTGAACAACTGATGCAAGTGCGAGGCAAGAGTCGCAACCCACACGTATGTATTGGAGGCTTTGTCAAACTAAAGGACATCAACGACCTACCGATGGAAACTTATCGTGTGATAGAAGTAAAACACTATCAGGGCGAAGGCGACTATTACAACGAATTTGTAGCCATTCCCGATGTATTTGTAGCCTATTATTACGACGAACAAGCCCTCCCCAAAGCCGAACAACAACCTGCAAGAGTGATAGACAACAACGACCCTCAAGGTTGGGGGCGAGTGCGCGTACAATTTATATGGCAAGAGAAATACCAAACCAAAACCCCTTGGATACGTGTGGTACAACCTCACGCAGGAGGAGGTAAAGGTTTTTACTTTATCCCTGAAATAGGCGAAGAGGTATGGGTAGATTTTGAAGACCAAAATGCTGAACGTCCGTTTGTAGTAGGAAGTAACTACAATGGTAAGGAATTTAGCAAATACCATACAGCAGGCAATGACAAGAAAGTGATACATACTCGTTCAGGAACTAAGATTATTCTTAATGATGCCGAAGGTAGCGTGTTTATAGAAGACCCCAGTGGTAATACCTACCTTATGGATGGACAAGGAAATATTAATGTAAATGCTCCTAAGAATATTAGTTTCTCAGCAGGAGAAAATATAAATATCAAAGCAGGAACTAATTGTATTATGGAAGTAGGAAATGATATGTTCACTACAGTACAAAATAATAATAGTATAGAAATAGCTAACAATCATAGTTTTAGATCTAAAGACTACAAACAAACAGTACAAGGAGCTAAAACAGTAGATATTGAGGGTAATTTGGTAGAAAACACAGCAGATACTACCCATACAGCAAAAAAAGGAAATATCACTATACAAAGTGCGGGGGTTTCTAAGGTGTTAGGTAAGATTGATGCTATGGTAAATAAAGGATAACTATGAAAAAAACATTATTATTTTTATTTTTAACCCTGCAGCTCGCCAGCTGCCAAAACCATAACAACAATAATAAGAATATGAATGAACCACAATACGATTGGGGCGTAGCGGTGAATACCCCCATAGGTTACCCTATACGCTTTTATGCCGCTATGGTAGGTGGAAGACCCATTACAGGAGAATTATACACTGAAAAAAAAGAACCCGATTGGGGTAATGCCTTGGGCTATGAAAGCCATTCAATGGACGAGCTACCTAAAAGTGTGGATATGGTATGGCTATCCTATAAAGAAGATTGCTTTTATAGGCTCAAAACAACTATTGATTACAAAAAGCTAGAAAAACTCTTTAGAGAAGGCTATAAAGAAAGATTTCCTAATGGAGAAGTAGATCATTCTACTTATGATACGGTAGTGGTAGGCATAGCTCCTGGGGGCGTAGTAGTGCTATGGGCAGGAGATGGCTATAAAAAAATTACTGAAATAGGAAGATACCAAGCTGAAAGAATAGAATTAAAAGAGCCTCCTGGGTTAGACAGCCACGAAAGACTTATATTTAGCAAAGAGGATAGAGAAGAAGTTTTAAATAGTGACTTAACAATTCCTAAAGCGGTACGTGAAGCTAATAAAAACAAACCCATCCCCTTTGGTTTATGGGATAGTTTTAGAGACCATCAGTACCAATGGTTCCCTGTCTATGAAATTCCCGACGGAAAAATAGGCGATGTTAGGGTAAGATATTGGAATGGAGAAGCAGGCACTACCTTGTATACTGACTTTTCCTCCTATATGGGCAAAGAAGATTTTTTCTATTTAGAAGAACCTACCCAAAAACGTCCCTTGTTTAAAGAATTAGTAATTTGGTATAAAGCAGAAAACGGAGAAAAATATTTGGCTGAAGTAAGTTTTGATTGGGAAGCAGTAGTAGCAGCTTATCAAAAAGTATTTGGAAAAGAAGCTGATAAAGTAACGGCTCACTTAGATATTCGCGTAAATCGCAACAATACCTACCTCACCTTTCAATTGATAGGTGATAATGGCAAACAAACTTTTTTAGAACCTAAAACATTAGAAATTTCAAAATTTACAGAGGAAGATATTATTCCTCCTACCCCTTTTGAATAATAAAAACTTGACTAAACTATGGCACAAACATTTGTATACAACTCAGGGACTCCTAAAGAAACCAACTCTGGAACAATTCATTTAGAGTTTGGATTATTTTTTGATGGCACTCTCAATAATAAAGATAATACTGATTTGCGCCTAAAAATGCTTAATCGAGAAGATCTCAAAATTCTTCCTTCTGATAATGTTAATACAGTGACGCAAAAAGAAGAGTTAATAAGAAAAAGAAGAGAACGTTTTGAAAATGATGAACTTACAAATGCTGACAAATGGCATTTAGGATTGGATTTTAAAGATATTAAGACATTAGAACAAACACTTGAAAAAGAAAAGCAAGCTGGTTCAGAAGTCCCTGAAATATTAAAAGAAATCGTCGGTTATTACAATGCCGATGAAAGATCGTGGCTTGATAAACAAGGAGTTGATAACAGTCTGATGAACGATTATACCAATGTAGCCCGTATGTGGAAATGTTGTGATAAAGATTATCGCATCTATATAGAAGGCATTGGTACACTTGATAAACAAAAAGATATAAGTGCAGGCTTCCAATTTGGTTCAGGTGATACAGGTATTAGAGGGAAAGTACGTAGAGGTTGTGAAGAATTAGCAAAGAAAATTAAGCTTTATCTACCAGTAAAAATTAATGGTATTATTAAAGTTACCTTAGATGTGTTTGGTTTTAGCCGTGGGGCTGCAGCAGCACGTAATTTTCTCTACGAAGTAAATGTTTCTAATAAGAGAGAAGAAGATACTAAATTAGATAAAAGATTTGAAAGAACAGGGAAAAGACCATATGATGAGAGGAGTGAAAACTATTATAATGAGTATGCTTATTTTTATTATGATAAGGATAAGGTAAGAGTAAATATAGATTTCTTTGATGAAGGTAAATGGCCTAAATATGGTTACTTAGGATATTACCTATTAAAAGAAAAGGTACCTCCTGAAGTATTAGATAGAATAAGGTTAGAAATAAGATTTGTAGGGATTTATGACACTGTTTCTTCCTATGAAGAGTTTGGAAATATAAGTGGGCTTGACTTACTTGAAAAAGGGATACAGCATAGTAAAAAAAGTTTTTTTGAAGACGATGTAGAACAATTGCAACTGAACAATATAGGAGCTTTTGAGAAAGCAGTTCATTTTACAGCAATGGATGAACATCGCGAAAACTTTGCTTTAACTCATTTCTCAAAAGAAATGCTTATTAAGCCCAATTGTATAGAAAAGGTTTTTCCTGGAGTGCATTGTGATATCGGAGGAGCTTATGAAACAGGTATTGAGTATGTTGATGAAATAGAAATAGACTATGATATTACTAATATTATTAATCATATGTACTTAGACCTATTCCAACAATATCTTATTTTAGAACACTGGTATAGGGAAGAGCAATTGGATCAAAGTTTTGACAAGATGTATTATAAACTTTCAGGTACACGCTTTTTACGAAAAGAATATAGTTATATTCCTCTACATTTTATGGAAGAGTTTTTTAATGATATTTTAGGAAATAGCTACGCAAATGTAATTAGTAAAAATGTTGTTACCGATTATCCTATTTCAGACCCTCAAGACAAAATACTCATAAAAGCTAAAGAACGTTTGAGAAAATATGTCTTTAGAGATAAGAGTAAAGAGGAAAAGGATATAGAAGAGGAAAAAGAGTGGAGATTTATTTCAGACCGTGAAATTGAAAATAAATATAACCAAATAAGGGATGAGGTTCTTATGGAAAGAACGCAACGTGCTTTAAAAGAAATGTCTAAAAAAGAAAAAAAGGGAGGAAAACAACAAATGGAAGAAAGATTAGTTGTAAGAGATAGATTTGACAAAAATATATACTTCCCCCCAGAAAAACAAACAAGAGAAAGAGAAATAAATGCAGAAATTTATAGTAGAAATTCGGTATTTGAAGAACAAAAAATTTTAAGAATACTGCGTAATAAGTATCTCCATTGGTCAGCTAATAGAGATTGGTTTGGTATGCAACCAGCTCCTGGTAGAAAGCGCAAAGAATATTAGAGATGCAAAATGAAAAATATCTTATAGAAAGTATTGTAACTAAATACTATAACACACCTTATGCTCAAGAGGATACTTATGAACGTCTTATAGAGGTTTGGTATTTAGGTAAAAAAGCAGATTTAGCTTATTACCAAGTAATGACTGTAAAGTATCTATTTCCTGATGAAAAAAATATGCTAAATACTTTATTGCGAAAGATAGCCTCTACTTTTAATTATTTAGAAATAGGTGTCAATGAAGAAAATAGAATAGCTAAAGTATTCAATCTTTCTGCTATTAAATTGAAATGGGAAAAGATACAACTATCTATCACTACCATTCATAAAGGCTATGAAATAGAGAATTATTGTATCTCTATTACCAATCTATTAGAAGATGAACAAAGTCTTATTGCTTTCCTCAACCAAAAGAATGTGTTAGGATTACTTTTTAATGGACACCCAAAAGAGGAAGACAAAGTAATTCGCAAAGGTGAAGACCTTTTTGAATATAGAAACGGTATTCTTATAGAATTCATCATTAATGAAACAAACAACAACACAAATTTAAAATACTCATTGTTATGGCTTGGTTCTTTTGAAATAAACGACAAAAATACATAGAAAACTTAGAGAAGAGTAATAAAAAGCGTCAAGAAAAGGAGCGTGAGGAGGCTGAAATCATTACCATTGGCAAGACAACTCCAGAAAGACAACAAGAACGAGCTTCTCAAGTTGTCGTTGCACGCAACCAAAAAAGAATGGAAGCTATTGAGAAAGAGCAAGAAAAGGAAGATAAAGCTCAAGAAGACCAACTTTTTATTATTGATGGAGCTAAGGTGAAATTTGGATCTCATATAGGAACTTTTAAAGTTCTAAATGATACACCTACCATACAAGGTAAAACAGTAGGTACTGAAATAGAAAAAAGTCCTGCAAACTTTACATTTATGGATGGTTTTCAACTATTGTCTCTAACGCAATGGCAAGATATTGGAACAGCCAAATATCAAGATAACTTGGCACTTATTAAAAAATCTACTATTATGGGTACAGGGAAAATGCCTCCTACCAATGCTCCTACTGAAAGTGGTAAAATAGAGTTTATAGACTCAGGACAAATAAATGTTCCTACAGATATAGATACAACGGGAATGCCTTTACCTTTATATATTTCAAAGCCTCGAATTATAGAGGTTTATTACACAGACCTCGAAGGCAATCGCATTGAAGGAGGAAGGATAGGACAAGAAGTCTATTTAGTAGTAGAAGGTAATAAAATTGAAGGAGAAACCAGTGATTTGTATTTAGAAGACCCTGATGTAGATTTTGAATATCAAGGTGAATACTTAGTAAACGACATTCTCAAAAATTACACTTTTAAAAATAATAATGAACATATAAAACTAAAAGTGATAGCACCTAAAAACAATAACTAATATGGCAACCATTTGTATAAAATTACATAAAACTGGACAAATAGCAAAAGCTCATTTTCAAGTTAAAGACAGTCCTAATTTCACAGTCTTTACAGAACCTTTCCTTAATGATCCTGAAGATATTAGCTATAATTTAGACCGCTATATTAAAGAAGATACTCAAGCGGGTAGTATTACTAAATGCACTAAGGGGAGAGAACTTTACGACCAATATTACCTAAAAAACAGAATAAGAATAGGCTCTGAAGATTATATTCCTTCTTATCTTCGTATGTTTGAAAAACATAAGGAAAAGACAGGAAGAGAGGTGTTATTGTCTCTTAAAATAACTTATAACGATAGGGATAAATTAATAAAAGACAAAATAACCTTGGACTATGATGCCTCTCTGTTTGAAATAGGATTTACCGATGATGGAACAACTATAAATACTAAAGAATTTGTTTTTGAAAAGAAGTATTTTAATGAAGATTTCTATACTATTCCCGTAGAGAACAAAAATGGCGAAAATTATTTTGATGTATTCGCACCAACTAGCAATAATCCTACGGATAAAGAACCTTTTATGATACACAAATTGCTTATCAGATGTAAAAAAGGGTTTTCAGATGAGCAAAAAGTAACTTTTTTAAATAAGAAAGGACAAAAAGTAGGGCTTTTAATCATAAAGCCTACTACCGAAGTTTATCATTCTAAAAGGAAATTTAGGTTTATAAAAGTTTTTCGCAAATCGCACAAAGCATATGATTTTAGAAAGATTAATAGAGATATTTTAAAACAAAATGTAAGAGATGAAAAGTATAAATCTATAGACTTTGAGTTGCTTACTAAGACTCCTAATGACTTTGATGAGAATATAAAGTTATTTTATAAGTATCTTTGCAATAATTATTATAGCAGGCTAAGGGTTGTTTATCCTCCAGAAATAGAGATTGAAGAGATGGAAATTGAGGATATCTCATTTGCAGATGAAAATTTTTACAAACAGATACGACACCTGTATATAGATAAAAAACAGTTAAAAGAAGAAGAGTATAAAAATCTTGTTTTAGTATTTTTAAGTCCGTTAGAATATAGTAATTACGGAGCTGCTATATCCTATGATAATGTATATATGTTCTCTATGATTGTATATATTCTTTCATCGGAATCTGTATTGCACGAGACCGCTCACAAAATGGGATTACCTCATATCTTTGAAGATAAATATATAGATGAATCTATTGGGAGGACTATAAAAAGTATAAAAACCTCTAAGGAAAACTGTGAAGAATGGATTTCTAAGTACCAAAAAATGAAAGGTAATACAATTACTTTTGGAACAGAAATCATTACTAAGGCTGAACTTGAAAAAAGGATAAAAGCTGAGCAAAAAAATATCCCCATAAAAGAGCAGATGTTAGAGTTCTTGCAAAAAATGAAACGTTATCACCAGATTTATTTTGCAAAAGAGATTTCAAATAACATAATGGACTATGCAAGTCAGCATTTTGGATTCTTTGAGTTTCAGTTTGAAATTATTAAAAAGTTAAACGATGAATACCACCATATTTAAAATAGTTTTTATTTCTGTATTATGTACCCTTGTTTCTTGTGGGATAAAAACACAAACGAGAGAGAGTTCTGATATAAAAGAATTTCTTAGGGATTTGCAATATGCTATAATGCATAAAAAAACAGGAATTTATGATTATCCTAATATTAAATGTAAATATTCAGTAGTAAAAGGAAATCTTAACGGAGAACTTTTATTTAGTTATGATGTAACGAAAAATAATGAAGGCTACTACTATAAAGAGAAAGATACATTTTTTTACGCTAATTTTGAGAAAAATACTCCCAGAGGATATTTGGTAAATGAAAGGTTTGGAGCTTATCATTACTATCACTCTTTATGTTTAATATTAAATATTATAGTGCGAATAGATGGAGAACGCGTAGAATTAGATAAAATTTTAAGTGGTAGAGGGATGTTAAACGCTAATGGAAAAAAAGAAGATTTTTG
>NZ_KB291527.1:54998-56112 GCF_000318315.2 Capnocytophaga sp. oral taxon 324 str. F0483
AAAATCAAAAGGTTGTTATAAAAATGGGATAAAAGATGGCTATTGGGATGAAACAATAGGACATACAAGAGGAATAGGCTACTATATCAATGGGAAAAAGGAAGGTTACTGGATAGAAGATGGTCGTGTTTGTACAAGTAAGGGCTATTATGAAAAGGGAAAAAGAGAAGGTTTGTGGTTATTAGAATTTCCAAGCGAGGGGCACTATAAAAAACCTTATGAAAAAGATGGAGTATTAGTGATAGAATTTGTTCCACCAGCAGAAGGAGAAAAAGATATTATAAAAGCCTATTACAAGAATGGTATAGAAATAAAAGAAAATGAATAGAAACGATGAATACCACCATATTTAAAATAGCTATTATTATTGTATTGTGTACGCTCGTTTCTTGTGGAATAAAAACTTATACAAGAGACACGAATGATATAGGAGTTTTCCTTTATGATATGCATAGATCTATATTACATAAGGAAACAGGGAATTACGATTACCCTACTATTAAATGTAAATATTCAGTGCTTAAGGGGAAACTTAACGGAGAACTTTTGTTGAGTTATGCCCCTAGAAAATTAGATGATAATTTAAATTTTTATAGAGGGGAAATGGATACTCTTTTCTATGCCAATTTTGAAAACAACACCCTCAAAGAAGGATATATAGTAAATAGACCCAATAATTGGAATTCAGAAACAAGTGATTACTATCGGTTTTTGTACTCTTATTTGGACTATGAAATACGAATAAATGGAGAGAGGGTAGATTTGAGAAGCTTTAATTATGAAGGAAAAGGGGTGTTAAACGCTAATGGAAAAAAAGAAGATTTTTGGATAGAAAGTAATAACTTGGGACAAAAATCAAAAGGTTGTTATAAAAATGGGATAAAAAATGGATATTGGGAAGAAGTAAACGAAGATGATAGACATAAAGGCTACTATGTCAATGGGAAAAAGGAAGGATATTGGGAAGAGAAAAATCAGTATTTTACAAGTAAGGGCTATTATGAAAAGGGGAAAAGAGAGGGGTTATGGTTATTAGAATTTCCAAGCGAGGGGCATTATAAAGAACCTTATGAAAAAGACGGAGTATTAGTGATAGAATTTGTTCCACCAGCAG